>NZ_NVQC01000012.1 GCF_003044035.1 Candidatus Methylomirabilis limnetica | reverse complement strand
TACGGGTTATCCAACGCCGTGCGTATGGGCTGCGGGATGAAGAATATCTGAGGCTGAAAATACTCACGTCCATGCTCCCGGCACTCTGAAAAACATGAAATTCACCCACTCGATTACGCGAAGAGCCAAAATTAGTTGCCGTTCTTTTTACGGTCGGCTGATTTTTACAAGGCGGCAGCAGGCCGATGGGCATATGATTCGGATCGTCGCCCCGTCAGGGATGAAGGCCAGGATCCCGTTGAGTTCGGCGCCCGCTCGAAGCGATCATCTGGAGGCTCCCTGAGAGCCACATGTGAGGCGCTAGAGTGTAGATTGGTGGTGCTCGCAGGAACCGCGCCTGCCAACCGAGTGAAGTGTAGATTACACCCCCGTAATCTAGAGTTTCATGCATTGGTCGCAGCGCCTCGTCTCGCCCACGCTCGGTTCACCACCCTTCATCGGGGCATCTTAGACCAGCATCCTGCGCCAAGGTGCCTTGTTTTAGGAAGGCAGATTAGACTTGCGGTGTACAACGCTGTATCTTATGTCAGCCGATGTTGGGTATCGATGAACCGAGTGACGAGTCACATCACCAGCTCTTGTGCGAAAGGGAGAAATCCATGACCGGTATTCAGTTTCTGACCGATGAGAAGGGCCGAAAGGTGGCCGTACAGATCGACCTTCGCAAACATAGGGCGCTGTGGGAGGATTTCTACGACGGGCTTGTCTCTGAACAACGGCGCAAGGAGAAAGGCGTTCCCTTCGAAACCGTCAAGGCGGATTTGATCAAACGCGGTCGCCTGCGTGGCTAGATACACTCTGGATATCAAGCCGTCCGCACGGAAGGAGTTGGAGCGCTTGAGCGATAAGCTCCTCGCGAACCTGGTGTCGAGGATTGATGGTCTGGTCGTTAGTCCAAGACCGTCAGCCTGCAAGAAACTGCGCGGATACAAGGATCTCTGGCGTATCCGATTCGGCGATCATCGTATCGTGTACATTATTGATGATGACCATAAGACGGTGAGCGTCACCCGGATTGCCCACCGCAGAGATGTCTACGAACAATGAGACTGCGCTTGTTCCGCATCGGTTCGCGCGGTTTTTCACCTCGACTTCGAAGGTTACCGGGTGCGCACCGTAAAACTGGCATGAAGGTGTAGTTGACAACTATTGGTTTTCCTGGGCGTGAATAGACTCGGAAAATAGTCGGGTCGATGATTGGCTGCGCATTTCACTCATCGTGAACACCTAGATCGCTCCATCGTGAACACCCAGATCGGTCATCGTGAACGGAAGCGAAGCGACGCTGGGAGTCCGTTAGGCTTCGAGCTTCTTCTCCTTTCGCTGTGAGGGTCCTTGTAGCATGACACGGTGGCTGTTGTGAAGGAGTCTATCACAAATAGCATCCGCGAGGGTCGGCTCTCCGATCGCCTCATGCCAATGCGCCGGGGGCAATTGGCTGGTGACGATCGTCGAGCGGGTGCCGTATCGGTCCTCCAGGATCTCCAGGAGGTCGCGGCGTTCGGCCTCCTGCAGGGGGGCCAGGCCGAAGTCGTCCAAGAGCAAGACGTCCACCCGGGCCAGCGTCGCGAGGAGCCGGGCGTACGTCCCATCAGCCCGCGCGAGGGCCAAGGCATGGAAGAGTCGGGAGAGACGCCAGTAGAGGGCCCGGTACCCTTGCCGGCACGCCTGGTGGACCAGAGCACAGGCGACGAAGGTCTTCCCGGTCCCGGTCGCCCCGCTGATGAGCACGTGCTGATGCTCGGCGATCCAGCGACCGGTGGCGAGCTGGCGGATCAGGGCCTTGTCGAGTGCCCGCCGGGCCGGGTACTCGATCGCCTCAAGACACGCCTGGCTGAGCTTCAGTTTGGCGGTCTTAAGGGTTCGGGTGAACCGGGCGTTCTCCCGGGCGAGCCACTCGGCCTCGACCAGAAGGCCGAGGCGTTCGTCGAAGCCAAGCTGGCTCATAGCAGCGTCCTGCTGCTGGGCGGTCCAGGCGGCCGCCAAAGTGGTGAGCTTCAGAGCGTGGAGCGTCTCCATCGTCGGGGGGCTGAGCATGTCTCTCTCCTGTCTGTGTATCGGTTCACTGATAGTAGGTGGGCCCGCGCAACTGGTCGTGGATGACCGGGCGGGCAGTGGGGACTGAACCGGCGTCCGGCACTGGAGAACGGTCGAGTCCGTGCTTCAAGATCGCATCGACGTGCCGGTAGGAGCGCGCGCCCACTGCGAGTGCCCGGGTACACGCCGCCTCGAGCCGCAGGGGCCCATCTCGCCGCGCGAGGCGCAGGATCCCCAGACACGACCGGTAGCCCTGCTCCGGGTGGGGGCGGCTCGCCAGGATGGCCTCGACCAGGGCGGCGGTCTGCGGCCCGACGGTCTCGGCCCACGCGATGAGCCGAGAGGGACTCCACTCCCGGTGCTGCTGGTGGGCCTTGGGCATGTGAGCGGTAAGGGTGGTGTGCCGCCCGCGGGAAATGCTGCGGACATGGGCGGCCACTCGCTGGCCGTGGTGGAAGATCTCCACTGTCATGGCCGTGCTGCGGACGTCCACTCGTTCGTGCACCAGAGCATGGGGCACCGAGTAGTAGTGGCCGTCGAGTTCCACGTGGTAGTCAATGTTCACGCGGGCGAGTTTCCACTCGCCGTAGACGAAGGGCGCCGGGGGCAAGGGCCGGAGCGCCGGACGGTCCAGCCGCTCGAACAGCTCCTGGCGGCTCGCCTGGTAGGAGCGCATTCGGCGGCTGTTCAGGGCGGTGAGCAGTTCCCAGATCCGGGCGTTCAGGGCTCCTAGCGAGCCGAACGCCTCGTGCCGGAGTCGGGCGAGGATCCACCGTTCGGCGATCTGCACGGCCACTTCGATTTTCGCCTTGTCCCGTGGCTTCGCCGGCCGGGCGGGGAGGATCGTGGTGCCGTAGTGCTGGGCGAACTCTTCGTAGGTCCTCTGCAGGCCGGGCTCGTACCGGCAAGGGACGGTGACCCCGGTCTTCAACTGGTCCGGGACAATGGCGCTCGGCACCCCGCCCATGAACGCCAGGAGTCGCTGATGGCTCCCGAGCCAGTCGGGGACCCGCTGGGTGCGGGTGGCTTCCGCGTAGGTGTAGTTGCTGGCCCCGAGGACACCGACGAAGAGCTCTACTTCGGTAACCACGCCGGTGGTGGGATCGACGAGGGTCGGTTTCTGCCCGGCGTAATCGACGAAGATCTTCTCGCCGGCTCGATGGTCCTGGCGCATAGTGAGGCGATGGCGGGCCAGCCAACGGCGGTAGAGATCGCAGAAGCGGGTGTAGCGGTAGCCGGTGGGATGCTGCTCCAGGTACTCGAGGTGGAGCAGTTCTAACGTCACCCCGGGCTTGCGTCGTTCGGTGTGCAGGTAGGCGCAATCGGGGAGCGGGCGGGTCACCCCGGGGGTGGCTGGTGCGCCGTAGAGACGGATCTCCAGGGCGTCATCGGTCAGGGTCTGGACGTGGGGCCAGTCAAGCCCGGCGTGGGTTGCCCGGCGGAGGACGCCGGTCACGGTCCCAAGACTGACCGCGAGGCTAGAGGCCACCTGCCGGTGGCTACGGGTCAGGGTCCACTTCTGGCGGAGGATCTCTCGGATCTGACGCATGGGTAGTCGCTCGGTCGCCATTGCCACTCCTTCCTGGAGCGGAATGGCGCGCTGGACCATCCAACGTCGCTGTTGCTCTCGGCACCCGCTCATGGGAGTAAGGGTCGCCGATTTCCCGGGGGTTGTCTACGTGTTCACGATGACTGATCCGCGTGTTCACGATACCGATCCGCGTGTTCACGATACCGATCTACGTGTTCACGATACCGATCTACGTGTTCACGATGGCTGATCCCGGCGTTCACGATCGAGTGATCTTCGCGTTCACGATGAAGTGATCCTGGCGTTCACGATGGACCGAAATCCGCAATTGGCAGCATGTGCACGACATGGAGCCGTATAGGTTCCCCCTTGGCCAGGCTTCCGTTGAACTCAGGGCACCGGACCAATCTGTGTTCGTGAACATCCGAATCAACGGATCAGCTCGACAGCCACTCCGGCGTCGATGCCCACCCATGCCTGATCCGCTGTGACCGCAGTGGCGTCGAGACGGTGGGCCAGGACCAGGCAGGCCCGATCGCCCAGCGACAGCCCTGAGAGCTTGGTCGTAGGCGCGAGCAGCCCCACATCGATGGCCTGCCCGACGTCGAACGGCACCGATTCAAGAGGCAGGAGGGCTAAGGCCTCCCGAATGGCGGTCTCCGGCATCCCTGCAAGAGCTAGACGCGTGACGACCTCGGCCAGGTTCACCGTCGAGATCACAGCATCCGCCAGGAAAGGAGCGACCCGTTCCGCTCCCTCCTCCTGATTTAGCAGGGTAAGGATCGCGGAGGCATCGAGGACGACCCTACTCACGCTGCGCCTCTCTCCGGCGCTCCTGGAGTAGTGATTCGGTAAGGGCAGTGCCTACCGGGATGTACTGGCGAACGCGGTGTTGTGCCTCAGCAATGGCCTGCCGAAGCGGGATCAGCCGCAACGTGTCCTGCTCGACCTGAAGGACCACAAGGTCGCCCGGGTGAAGCGCGAGTGCTTTACGGAGCGCGGCTGGAATCACGACTCGCGCCCCCTTGCCGATCCGGGTCACTACTCCTTCGGGTCGCATATCTTTCAGTTTGACTGTCATGGCTATATGCTACCATGCTGGAGAATCGTGTCAAATCTTATTAATATACCAATAATATAAAACAGCCACGTTCTGATAATACACCAAGCCATGGACTAGGAGATCTAGAATGGTCTGAAGGGAGGTCGGGAGGAGATCGATCCCGATCGCGCGATCATCGGCAAAAATGGCCGGGGATTAATCCGCCCCATTTTATCGGCGGTCCTTGTCGGCGAATGGCCTCCACGACGCCATGCCTGAAATCCCAACCAGGCTTTGCGTCGCGCCCAGTCCCACAGGCAACCGTGAGGCTTAGGACTTCCCCGATCCGCAGGCCACACCTGGCCTGCGGATCGAGCAGGAGCCGGGTCCTAAGGACGGTCGTCCGATAGATCAGTTCATCAATGGCGTCGCGGTCGAGACTCGGCCGCAGGGGTGGTTTCGGGACGCGAAAGCTCTTGTGGAGCAAGGGGGCCTGGCAGGGGTTCGGAATCGGGAGCGCGCATCGTTCGATGGCGAAGGTGAAGGTCGACGCAGCTCTGGCGCCCACCGCGGCTTAGTGCGGACGTTATGCAGCCACACTGGTGGTTATGGGCAAAGTAGACAAGACACACGGTTTGCGATAGGCTGGGGGCATGGTTCCCACGATCTACCTTGAAACCTCGATCATTAGCTACCTCGCCGCCCAGCCCAGCCGGGACCTGATCACGGCGGCCCGGCAGCAGCTGACGCACGAATGGTGGGACCGTCGACGCAATTCCTTCCAGCTGTTCGTATCTGAGCTTGTGCTCGTGGAGATATCGCGGGGGGACGCTGAAGCGTCCGCGCGCCGCCTTGCTTGGCTCGATGGGATTGAAGCTGTCGATACCAGTCCACTTGCCGAGGAAATCGCCGATCACATTCTCCGCCACGCGGGACTTCCCCAACATGCCCGGGCGGATGCACTTCACATTGCGATAGCCGCATCCCAGGGCATCGATTACCTGATGACGTGGAACGCCACCCACATAGCCAATGCACTCATCCGGCCTCGCGTCGAGCGAGTTTGCCGCAGCCTGGGCTTTGAGCCCCCTGTTCTCTGTACCCCGGACGAGCTGATGGCGGGAGAGGAACCATGACGACCGAGCACTTTGATGCCAAGGAGCCGTGGGTTGATCCGGTAGTTGCCGAGGTGCGCGCCGCGCGAGAGGCGTTGCTTGTCGAAGTCGACTACGACCTTCACAAACTGTGTGAGATGTTACGCGCCCATCAGACCCAAGCGGGGCGAAGGGTTACGTCTCGTGGACCGCGACGTATCACGCGCGTTTCAGACGAAGCCGCCTAAGACGCCTCAGCCCTCCTTGACAAGAGCTACATTGCAAGATCTTCTGTCCCCTCCCGGGAATCGTTTGGAAAAGCTCAAAGGCAATCGCACATGGCAGCATTCGATCCGTATCAATGATCAATGGCGGATTTGCTTCGCCTGGCGAGGTAGCGATGCTTTTGAGGTGGAGATCACGGACTATCACGAGGAGTTACATCGGATGGCAAAACAGAAGATGGCACCTATCCACCCCGGAGAAGTCCTGCAGGAGGAGTTCCTAAAGCCGCTGGGTCTCAGTCAGCATCGGCTGGCTCTCGATATTGGAGTTGATCCACGCCGCATCAATGAGATCACCTTGGGAAAGCGGAGCGTGACGGCCAATACGGCCCTGCGTCTGGCCCGCTACTTTGTCACATCACCTGAGTTCTGGATCGGGCTCCAGGCTCAGTATGACCTTGATGTCGAGGAGGATGAGCTAGGTGACCGTCTTGAGAGAGAAGTCAAGGTCTACGCTGAGGCTCATTGATTTGGGATGCCTGAGCGGTCGGGGAGATAGGTAACAAAACAGTCCGGGGACAAGGGTGACACCTTGTGGCGTGTTCACCTACCATATCCATCCTCGATCCGCATATGTCGTTCATGGAGCCGGCCGAGTTTCAGCGGGCCTAAGTAGACGTTCCACGCATTTCATTGGCGGTCCTTGTCGGAGAATTCCCTCCACGACGCCATGTCGGAAAGCCCAACCAAGCTTTGCGTCGAGCCAAGTCCCACAGGCGAATGCTCAGCAGGACGGCCAGCACCCCGGCGTAGAGATACGGGTCGTTCACGCCCTTCTTGGCCAGCCACAGGTAATGCAGCACGGCGAGCAGACCGATGACGTAGACCAGCCTGTGCAGTCGCCGCCAGTTCTTGCCCCCCAGACGCTTCACCATTCCTGATGTGGAAGTGCCGGCAAGCGGCACCAGTAGCGTCAGGGCGAGCATGCCAACGGTGATGTAGGGCCGCTTGACGATGTCGGCTGCGAGCTGCCCCCAGTCGAAGAAGTGGTCTACCGCGATCCAGACGGTGAAGTGGAGACAGACGTAGAAGAACGCGAACAATCCCAGCAGACGCCGCAGGCTCATTTGCCACGCGATCCCAAACAGAATACGAAGGGGCGTCAGGGCAAGGCTGGCGAGCAGCAGTCGGAGCGTGGTGTCGCCGAGCAGGTTAGTGGCGTACGAGATCGGATTGGGGCCGAGCCGATCGGTAAGGAACCGATACAGGAGAAGCAGTAGGGGTAATAGCGCAACGCCCCACACTGCGCTCTTCAGTCTGGTGCGAGCTCGTCTGGACACGGGATTAGAAGTTCCGTTGCAGGTCCATTCCGGCATACAGCGCCGCGACCTGGTCTGCATAGCCGTTGAACATCAGCGTCTTTCGCCGTCGAAACTCTCCGATGCGTCTCTCAGTCGCCTGGCTCCAGCGTGGATGATCAACGGCAGGGTTGACGTTCGAGTAGAACCCGTATTCCTTTGGAGTCGCCTTTTCCCACGCTGTCTTCGGTTGCTCACTCACGAAGCGGATTCGCACGATCGACTTTGCGCTCTTGAACCCGTACTTCCATGGCTCGACGATGCGAATGGGGGCGCCGTCCTGGTTGGGCAACACCTGACCGTACAGCCCGAATGTGAGCAGCGTGAGCGGGTGGAGCGCCTCATCCAGCCGCAACCCCTCCACGTATGGCCACTCGATTGAGGAGAGGTTGAAAAGGCTTTTGCGCTGCCCAGGGAACTGCGCAGGATCGTGGAGTGTGGTGAACTCTACGAACCTGGCCTTGCTCGTCGGTTCTACCAGCTTGATGAGAGAAGCGAGCGGGTAGCCGATCCATGGGATCACCATCGACCACCCCTCGACACAGCGGAGGCGATATACCCGCTCTTCCAGCGGGAACAGTCGCATCAGCTCCTCAACGTCGTAGCGCCTGGGGCGTGCCACGTGGCCATCGATCTGAACCGTCCAGGGGCGCGGCTTGAGCAGATGCGCCAGCCGTGCCGGATCGTCCTTATTCGGACCCATTTCATAAAAGTTATTGTAGGAAGTGATGCTTTCAAGGGGGGTCAGGGGATCCTTGAGGGTGAACTGCTCGTTGCGGGCGGCAGGGAGAGATTCGCCGGCTGGCGGAGCCGCCAGAGCCGATCTAGTCGGGGCCAGCGCCAAGGCCGCTATTCCGATCAGAAACGACCGCCGGTTGAGGTAGAGCTGATAGTCCGTAATCTCTGACGGTGCAATGTCTGGAGCATGCCTGATAAACATGAGACGCTCCTACAATTCTGAGATAGAGGGCACTCGGCACCCGGACCTTGGTAGGTGTCGGATGCGATCTTTCGAGTCATCGCGAACGCTCCGTTATCTGGGTTGTGTCTACAGCTATTATATCAGCATTTAGCCGTAGCCGTAGGTCGGGTTAGCGCAGCGTAACCCGACACCACTCGGCTTTCAAGGTTGCGTCTATATTCTCTGTCCTCTTAGATGCTACATAGCCTCATATGGTTCAGTCGACACTAGAGCCCCTCAGGCGGGCGGCGTGGAGCATGGCGATGATCGTCATCCCGTCGACGATTTCACCCTGTAGGACCATCTGGAGGGCATCGGTGAAGGGGAAGGCGCGGACCTCGATGAACTCCGTCTCGTCCGGAGGCCGCTCCAGGCTGGCCAACTCCTCCCCGATGAAGAGGTGGGCCGTCTCGTCCATCACGCTCTTGCTCGTGTGATAGGTGCTGATCCTGGTGAGCCTTCCCGCCTGATACCCGATCTCTTCACTCAGCTCTCGCTGGGCCGCAGCCTCGATCGATTCGCCCTCATGGACCCCACCTGTCGGCATCTCCCATGTGACCCGCTTCGCAACGTACCGATACTGCTTCACTAGCAGGACCGTGTGGCTGTCGAGGAAGGGCAGAATGCCGGCACACTCGCCACTTGTCACCACACCGTAGATCGTAGTCCGTCCGTCAGGGAGTTCGACGAGATCTTCGCAGAGGGAGAGCCATCTGTTCTGGTAGATCGGCCGGCTGGAGAGGGTCTTCCACGCCTGTTCTGCTAACGCATGCGCCTTCTTCACCATGTCTGCTCCATGAGAAATCGCCTCTTGTGTTGGGCCTGTCCCGCTCCGGACTGTTCGAAGGAGAGCCGCAGGCGTTTCATGTTGGGTGGTGCAGGGTTCACGCATCGGTCCGATGTGGCCTCGCGTACACGTGTATCGTGACGACTGGTCTATGTCAATGAGCAAATAGCGCCCAATGGATCTCCTCAAGGGATCGCCATTCCATGATATAGTATGGCAAGGTTTGGCGGGAGATATATGGATGGATTCAGGTGGCTTCCTGCGTGCAACCATGCGAACAGTATGGGCCACGGAATCCCCGTGGCCATCAGCAGGCTGGACAAAATGAACTACCCCGCAGCAAGCTACGGGGTATCGTCTTCTGTTCTGGCCCGTCATTCCGTACTTGACGAGCCTGCCCCGTACTTGATACGGGGGAATCCAGTCGGGCCCGCTTGATACCGGTGCCTGCCCCGGACTCCGATCCGGGGTCCGCCGGTATGACGAACTCGCGGCAAGCCGCGGGGTATCGACCCGCGACGAGAATTAACAAAAGCCTAAGAGTATAACCATGTGCAGCGAAAAGGTGAACGAGTCCGGAAAGGCGGGTTCTCAGGACCACGAATGTCTTCTTTAATTCACGGTGTGCCTGGTAGGGGGGTGATACCAGTTTCCTTACGGCAAGAGCGTGACCGCAGGACAAGATGGCGGGCAGCGACCGCGACGCTGTTCATTCTCATGTCTCTCGGCACGGCCGCATGGGGGGCGCCTTTGGCGCAAGTCGAGGATCTGCCTCACCTGTTGCAGCTCCCGATCTTCCAGCCCGGCGAGCCAAGCATCCTCTACGATGATGAAGGAAGGGTATTGGGTCCCATCGTTCCGGAATACCGGGCCTTTGTCCCGCTCTCCCGGATTTCCCTGAAGTTGCGACAGGCTATCATCGCCGCTGAGGACGCCCGCTTTTATGAGCATGGGGCGCTTGACCTGAAAGGCATCGCGAGAGCAGCCGTAAGAAATCTCATGTCCGCTTCCGTGAAGGAAGGGGGCAGCACCATCACGCAGCAACTCGCCAAGACCCTGTTCTTGAGCCACGAGCGGACCATCGGGCGGAAGGTGAAAGAATTAGGGCTTGCCAGGGAGATCGAGCAATCCTACACAAAAGACCAGATCCTGGAGATGTACCTGAATTCCATCTACTTCGGCCACGGGGCGTATGGGGTCGAAGCCGCCGCCAGGACCTATTTCAGTAAGAGCGTTACCGATCTCACCCTTCCTGAAGCCGCGCTTCTCGCTGGACTCCCTCGAGCGCCCGGTAGGTACTCGCCGCTGATCGATGTCAAGCGCGCCAAGGCGCGCCGGAAGTACGTGTTGGACCGGATGGTGGCAACGGGTGTGCTTAAACAGGCCCAGGCCCGACGGGCTGACCTCACGCCTATTTCGGTTAATCCGATGTTTCGATCGAAGGGAATAGCGCCCTGGTTCGTCGATTATGTTCGACAGCAGCTTGATGTGCGCTTGGGCCCGATCCTCGTCCGACAGGGGGGGCTGAAAATATACACCACCTTGAATGCCGGCATGCAGCGGGCAGCGGTCAAGGCGATCAGCCGTGGTATTGCGGAGATCGTCAAGCGCAAGGACGGACAAAAGGAGAGTGGAGGCGCGGTGCCGGAGGGGGCGCTTATCGCCCTCGACGCCAGGACCGGCGAGATTAAGGCGCTGGTAGGCGGCTTAAACTACGGCCGGAGCCAGTTCAATCGGGCAGTTCAGGCACGACGGCAACCCGGTTCAGCTTTCAAGCCGCTCGTCTATGCGGCAGCGTTTGAGCGAGGGCTGACGGCAGCGACTATTTTCGACGATGCTCCGATCAGCTTTGAGATCAATACGGGGAAGCGAAGCGAGACGTGGGCTCCGGAGAATGTGGACCGCAAATATCGGGGTCCGGTGACGCTTCGTCGGGCACTCGAGGAGTCGATCAACGTCCCGACGATCCGCTTGATCGCCGCGATCGGGGTCGATCCGGTCATCGATCTCGCCCATCGGCTTGGGATCACCTCGGAGCTAAGGCGAGAGTATGCGATGGCCTTAGGCGTCTCAGAGGTAAGCCTCTTGGAGCTGATGTCGGCCTATCAGGCGTTCGCCAATCGGGGGATCTTGTCGCCGCCCTTCGCCGTCCGCCGCGTGGTGGGTCCTGGCGAGATCGTACTCGAAGAGCAGTTTCCCCAGCCGCAACAGGTCATGCGCGAGGAGGTAGCTTTTGTCCTGACCTCGGTTCTTGAGGGCGTAGTCGAACGTGGAACCGGGAGGGCCGCTAAGCGTGTTGGGCGCCCCGTCGCCGCGAAAACAGGGACTACTCAGGCCGCAGAGGATCTCTGGTTCCTCGGGTATACCCCAAGCGTTGTGGCGGGAATCTGGCTGGGCTACGATCAACGTCGCTCGATCGGCTCTCACGAGACGGCCGGAAAAGTGGCTGCGCCCATCTGGGCAGATTTCATGAGGCAGAGCCTGGGCGACAGCCCCGTCGAACCCTTCCTCCCTCCTGACGGGGTCTACCAGACTTTGGTGAATCGAAGGACGGGACAACAGACCTCGTCGACCGATCCAGAGGCCATCGAGGAATACTTCATCCGAGGGCAGGAAGGGCTGTGACCTTCAGCCCTGGCGCCGCCAACGACCAAGGCCTTTTCGCCAAGGCCGAGCGATAACGAGGTCGTTACGCCCCTCCTCAGTCGGTGACGTACTCCCAGCATTCTTGCGCCATGGCGCGGTCCCGTAGATTTTGATTGCGCGCCGATTCCATATTCCGATATAGTAAGCGCTGTTTTGATCCCTGCCTGATCGCATGGCCCCATCGTCTAGTGGCCTAGGACGTGGCCCTCTCAAGGCCGAAACACGGGTTCGATCCCCGTTGGGGCCACCAAAAAGTCTAGGTGGTTGCGAAGTCTGGCTGTATTTGGACAGGCCTCCGGTGTCTAAATAGTGACTACTCCGTTGGCGTAAAGAGGGGCCTACCCCCCTTTTTCAAACACTCACTACCTCCACTTTGACCTTCGCGTAGGTCCCTTTGAGGTTTTCTTATGATCGAGGTCAAGGTAGTTTTTATCCGGAGGTGATGATACCTATGAGCGTGAATCTAAGCTCGAGCGTGGAGCGAAACTTTCGGCGACTCGCCATGATCCTGTCTGTTGTGTTCCCCGTGCTTATTATGATCCCTGCTTTTCTGCTCGGTCACTGGCTTTTCTTTTTAGGGTGTGCTGGTTTTACCGTAGTGTGTCTATGGATTGCATATTTTATGGCGCGACGGTTGGAACGAATTCATTCGCGATGGCCCTTGAGGTAGGATGGACAAAATGGCTACTAAGGGCCAGATAGCAGCCGGATCGGATCCGGCAGGGGGTAAGGCCATGCGAATCGTTGTAAGCACAGGCGTCGCGTTTGGCGTACTGCTCGCCTTTGTGCCAGGAGTCTCTGCGGCGGCCGAGAATTGCCACGTGGAATCTGCTGAACTAAAGGGGATGACCACCCAAGTACTGACTCAGCGTTATTGTATCTCTGGGGGGATGGCCGATGCCGCCACTCAAGGTGCGAATCAGGTGACCAAAGCGGGCTCGCCAAAGCTAGCCCAACAATTCCACGACACTGCGAGCCAATGCATGAAGCTCAGGGGAACGATCAGTGAGCTATTTAAACAGCGATCCGCAAATCCTGATCCTCCGTGTCTGCCTGCCAAGGCACTGCGCCAATGACGATAGAGTTCTTCAACGCCGATTCGAGCCGGGTGTGGTTCAGTAAGAGATAGTCCCGCAGGGAAGTTCTCCCCTCTCTTCCGTCCCCAATCTCTTCCCCCATCATCCTCCCACCCCTGATTCCCGAGTAGGCGCGTAGTAGCACAATAGCGCGCATGCCGATCAAACCTGCCACCGGTTCCGCCTAAAATCCGCCAGGCGGTCAGATGCCGGTGCAGATTAGTGGGTGTACTCTACGCTGTCACTCCCGCCAGTACCGCCCTCATTACGGCTAATTATTCCTGTGATGCCCATGTACGCTGCATGCTATACGTCGGCTACTCGGTCCATCTCTCACTTCTCGCGCCTGGCGTGAACCGTGCGCTCACGTCTCCCGGGTGGCATAAGCCCTGTTGACTTTCTGGGGGGCACTCCACGGTACGTGGCATCATCGCACGGCGAGATGTCCGGATGCCTCAATCTCACACGCAGCCATCTGGTGATCCTGCGATAACCGTGGCGCGTGGCCTCGGCCATGGATGGTGGCTCAAGTTGATGTTGAGTGGGACATTGTGCGTATTCCTCTGGCCTGTAGCGATGGGATATTAGAGCGTAGACCATGGCGACAGCTTCTAGATAAATAGGCCGAATAGACTATTGCTAAAGGTATATCTGCTAGGTACACTCCGTTTCGGGCGTGTTTAATTTATGCTGACCCCCTTGAGGAGTAGACAGGGACGTATGACACACCGGGGCTCAACGCGAAGATTCAGACGATCAAGCCAGTTGTCTATGGATTCCGACACAAGAGTCACTTCAAGACGGCTATCCCTTTGCATTGTGTGGGACTCGATCTCTACCCATGCGAATTCCGGAAGGACCTAATTTGTTTAGAAGATCGGGGCAATACCCGTGAGCCTTATTCCAGGGATCACCCTGTGTGCTCCTTGGGTGAGGATGAGGGGGGAGTTTTAGCTTGAGCGACAAAAATATCTCGACCGCCTTGGCGAGTTATTTCGACTTCTACGATCTGGCCTCGGTGGGGTATGTTTCCCTGAACGAACAGGGGCTGGTCCTGGCCACCAACCTCACGGCTGCGGCCCTGATGGGCATACCCCGGGACGATTTGGTGAAGCAACCCATCAGCCGGTTCATTTTTCCCGAAGACCAGAATATCTACTCCCAACACGCCGTACAACTCCTTGAAACTGGCATACCACAGGTTTACGATCTGCGGATGCGGAAAATAGACGGTACGCAATTCTGGGCGCATCTGGTGGCCGCCTCCGCTCAAAACGACGATGGGTCACCCTTGTGCCACCTCGTAGTGAGCGACATCACCGAGTACAAGCGGATGGCGGAGGAGCTCCTTGAGAGCAGGACCAACTTTGCAGCCTTCATGGAGCATCTCCCCGGCTTCGCCTACATGAAGGATGGGCAGGGCCGGCATACGTTTGTGAATAAAGCCCTGGAGCAACTCTTTGGCGTCGGCCGCGAGGGCTGGCTGGGCAAAACATTCGAGCAACTTGTTCCTCTACCGGGAGCAGAGAAAATCCGGGTGGTTGATGAAGCGGTTCTGGCCAGCAAGAGCCCGCACATGGAGGAAGAAACGATTATCGAGAGCGGGCAGAAGCACACCTATCTCTCATCAAAGTTTCCCATTCGCCAGACGGACGGTAGCCTTGCTCTGGGCGGCATCTCCATGGATATCACCGAACGTAAACAGGCGGAGGAGGCGCTGCGGGAGAGCGAGGCCAAATACCGCATGTTGGTGGACACCATGAGCGAAGGGTTGGGCGTCCAGGATAAGAACGGTTTGATTACTTTCATGAACCCACGGGCTTGTAAGATGCTGGGTTACGAATTGGAGGAGTTGATCGGCAAATCGACCTCCATTGTTTTTGACGAAGAAAACCAGAAGCTGCTCCGAGATCAGATGGCGGGTCGTCGCTCCGGTGTTCGGAAGAGTTATGAGATTGTCTGGCGTCGTAAGGATGGCGGGAAGGTCAACACGATTGTTGCGCCCTGTCCAATGTTCGACGAAAATGGAGATTATACTGGTAGTGTCGCGGTTTTCACCGACATCACCGTGCGCAAGCAGGCGGAGGAGGCACAGCGCGTGACCGCGATCCAGCTTGCAGAGAAGGTCGAGGAGTTGGAGCGGATGCAGGCCCACCTCGTCGAGACGGAACGGTTGCGCGCGATGGGCCAGATGGCGGCTGGGGTCGCCCACGACCTCAATAATGGGCTGATGAAGATCCTGGGACAAGCACAGCTCATGCGGCTCACCCTCGAGCGGGGGCCGGTGGCGGCTGCCCTGCAGGGTGTGGTGGGAGGCGCTCGCCTCCTGGGGAGCCTCGCGCGGCAAGAGCAGGCCATCGCCGACGCGGCTGAGACGGTTCGGAAGATCCGCAGGGCGACCCGCCCGAGGGACACGAAGGCGTTCGGACCGGTGTCGCTCGGCGAGATCGTCGAGCAGGTCATCGCGATCACTCAACCCCGCTGGAAGAACCAGGCAGAGGCAGCAGGGGTGCGGATCACAGTCCAGACAGCACTGGCCGATACGCCGCCAGTCCTGGGCCACACGGTGGCCACCGTGACGAGCGGCGAGGAGGGCCTCACGCGCCTCGCGACAACGCGCTTCGACATGGTCATGACTGACCTTGGGATGCCGGGGATGTCAGGGTGGGAGGTCGCCCAGGCGGTCAAGGTTCGCTGTCCCCAGCTTCCCGTGATCCTGGTCACCGGCTGGGGCAATGTGTTGGAGCAGGCCCAGCTTGAGGAATCGGGTGTGGACGTGGTTCTGACCAAGCCCTACACGGTGGCGCAGATCAAACACGCCCTCGTGCAGGGTTTCGTGCTCACCCAGCAGGGCGGGGCAACCGATCTTGAGCCAGACTGCCTGCCACCAAGCAATGTGTAGATGTAACTACTCAGGCAGATAGACTGTAGGCTTTTAGACTGTAGGAACGCGCCCTCCGAGACCATACCAAGCTCAGAGCGTTTGAACTGGCCGATGAAGTGCGCCTTGATTCGGTCCATGCGCAACGACTAACAGCCTACAGCCTGAACACCCGAGTAGTGACGCTCTATGTATGAATAGACCAGAAGCCCATCGGGTTGCCGCGTGCTTTTCCTGCCAGGAAGCTCCGCAGCAGTCACAGCCCTCACAGGCAGGACCTCCTCAGTACGAATGGAGTGCGTCTTTTGTGAATTTAGGGGATGGGAGCAGGGAGGGCGGAGTGACCCATGAGGTAGTGATCGATGCCGCGGGCGGCGCTCCGGCCCTCGGCGATGGCCCAGACGATCAGCGATTGGCCGCGCTGCATGTCGCCTGCGGTGAATACGCCGGGCACACTGGTCATCCAGTTCCCGTCGCGCCAGACGTTGCCGCGATCGGTAAGCCTTACGCCGAGGTCGCTAAGTAGTCCGTTGCGCTCCGGACCCAGAAAGCCCATGGCGAGCAGGACCATGTCGACTTCCAGCTCGAACTCGGTGCCCGGAATCGGTCTGAAGGCCATCCGGCCGTTTTCGGTAGCCGTCTCGACCCGGTGCGCGTGCAGCTTCTTGACCTGGCCGTTCTCTCCGGAAAAGCTAGCGGTAGAGACCGCGTATTCACGGATGCCGCCCTCCTGGTGCGCGGAAGAGGTGCGGAAGATGACCGGCCACTGGGGCCAGGGATTATCAGGCGCGCGGGTATCCGGTGGCTGGGGGAGCAACTCGAACTGATGGACGGAGAGTGCCCCATGACGGTGTGCGGTTCCCAGGCAGTCAGCGCCGGTGTCGCCACCGCCGATAATGACCACTCGCTTCCCATTGGCGGTGATGAACGTCTCATCAGGAATTAACTCGCCCTCGCAGCGCCGGTTCTGGAGGGTCAGGTACTCCATGGCGAAGTGGATCCCGCGCAGTTCGCGTCCCGGGAGCGCGAGGTCTCGCGGCGTGGTAGCTCCCCCAGCGAGCAGGATAGCATCGAACTCGCGCCGAAGCTCCTCGACCGCCACATTCACCCCGATGTTCGCATTGACGCGGAACTGAATCTCCTCCTTTGCCATCACGTCAAGCCGCCGGTCCAGTACCCGCTTCTCGAGTTTGAACTCCGGAATCCCGTAGCGTAGGAGACCACCGATCCTGTCGGCCCGCTCGAAGACCGTGACCCAGTGACCGGCACGATTGAGTTGCTGGGCCGCCGCGAGCCCGGCAGGGCCAGAGCCCACCACTGCGACCTTTTTCCCGCTGCGTACGGCGGGAGGCTCCGGTATAATCCATCCCGCCTCGAAGGCGTGATCGATGATGGCCAGCTCAATCGCCTTGATCGTGACCGGATCGTTGTTGATCCCGAGGACGCACGATCCCTCGCAGGGCGCCGGGCAGGCGGTCCCGGTAAATTCCGGGAAGTTGTTGGTGGCGTGCAGGCGCTCTATGGCGTCCCGCCACCGATCGCGGTAGACCAGGTCGTTCCAGTCTGGGATGATATTGCCCAGCGGGCAGCCCTGGTGGCAGAACGGGATGCCGCAGTCCATGCAGCGCGCCCCCTGCCGCCTCAGTACCTCTACCGGCCACGGCAGCATCACCTGCTGCCAGTCTTGGACCCGTTCCTCGACGGGCCGGTATGGCTGCTTCTCGCGCTTGAACTCGATGAAACCGGTCGGCTTACCCATGGGCGCCCATCATCACCGCCTCCTCCCAGGGGATCCCTTCGCTCTCAGCGCGTTTCATCGCCATCATCGCCCGTTTGTAGTCTTTTGGTATCACCTTAACGAACTTCGCTTCCATCGTCTGCCAGCTCCCAAGGATCCGCTCGGCCACAGTGCTGCCGGTGTAGTGGAGGTGGCGCCGCAACATTGCCTTGACCTCCTCAATCTCCTCCTCGGCATCTAAGGCTTCCAGATCGACCATACTAAGATTGCACCGGGCCTTGAAGTCGCCGGCTTCGTCCAGGACGTAGGCTATTCCGCCGGACATCCCTGCGGCGAAGTTGCGTCCGGTGCGACCGATTACGACGACGCGGCCGCCCGTCATGTACTCGCAGCCGTGGTCTCCGATACCCTCCACCACCGCATGGGCGCCGCTGTTGCGCACCGCGAACCGCTCGCCGGCAACTCCTCGGAGATAGGCCGCACCCTTCGTTGCGCCGTATAGCACCACGTTGCCGACCAGGATATTCTCTTCGGGGACGAACGTCGCCTGACGGGGTGGGAAGACGATGATCTTTCCGCCAGACAGCCCCTTGCCAAGAAAGTCGTTACTATCGCCCTCCAGGGCCAGCGTGATCCCTTGGGGTATGAAGGCGCCGAAGCTTTGCCCGGCCGACCCTGCGAAGTGGATCCGGATCGTATCCTCCGGCAGGCCGTCGCCTCCGTAGCGGCTGGTCACCATGGAACCCAGAATGGTGCCGACCGTGCGATTCACGTTCCTGATCGATAGGCGCAGGCCCACCGGCTCACGCCGCTCTAGCGCGGGCCGGCAGAGTGGGACGATGGTGGTCATGTCCAGCGACTGCTCCAGGCCATGGTCCTGCTCTCGCACCTTACGGATGGCCACCTCCGGCCCGACCTCCGGGCGATAGAGGATCGACGAGTAGTCCAGACCCTTGGCCTTCCAGTGCTCTACGGCCTTCTTCATGTCGAGCTTATCTACGCGGCCGATCATCTCATCCATCGTGCGGAAGCCAAGCTCCGCCATCAGCTCGCGCACCTCGGCAGCGATGAAGCGGAAGAAGGTTTCGACATACTCGGGCTTGCCGGAGAAGTTCTTCCTGAGCTCGGGATCCTGAGTGGCGACCCCAACCGGGCAGGTGTTCAGATGGCAGACGCGCATCATGATGCAGCCCGATACGACCAGCGGCGCCGTAGAGAAACCATACTCCTCGGCGCCCAGCAGCGCGGCGATGACGACGTCGCGCCCTGTCTTCATCTGACCATCGACCTGGACGCTGATCCGATCCCGGAGCTTGTTCATCACCAGCACCTGCTGGGTCTCGGCAAGCCCCAGCTCCCATGGCAGGCCGGCGTGCTTGATGGAGCTTAGCGAGGAGGCGCCGGTACCGCCATCGTGGCCGGAGATCAGGACCACATCAGAGAAGGCCTTGGCGACCCCAGCCGCGATCGTCCCGACCCCTACTTCAGCGACAAGTTTGACGTGAATACGCGCACTTGGATTACTATTCTTCAAGTCATGGATGAGCTGCTTGATGTCTTCGATAGAGTAGATGTCGTGGTGCGGCGGCGGCGAGATAAGGCCTACGCCAGGAGTCGAATTCCGCACCTTGGCGATCCAGGGGTAGACTTTTGTCCCGGGGAGCTGGCCGCCCTCACCAGGCTTAGAGCCCTGCGCCATCTTGATCTGCAGGTCGGTAGCATTGACCAGGTATTCGCTGGTGACTCCGAAGCGGCCGGAGGCCACTTGCTTGATGGCGCTACGGCGCGAGTCGCCGTTGGGGTCCGGCGTGAAGCGGGCCGGATCCTCGCCCCCCTCTCCGGTATTCGACCTGGCGCCCAACCGATTCATGGCAATGGCCAGTGTCTCGTGGGCCTCCTGGCTGATCGAGCCGTACGACATGGCTCCGGTAGCGAAGCGCTTGAGGATCGACTCGACGGGCTCAACCTCCTCGATCGGGATCGGCTGCTCAGCACGTTTGACCTCGAACAGCCCCCGGAGGGTACACAGACTCTGGCTATGGTTGTTCACCAGCTCTGTGTACTCCTTGAATACGGTATACTGGCCGGTTCGTGTGGAGTGCTGCAGCTTGAAGACCGTATCAGGGTTAAGGATATGGTACTCGCCGTCTCGCCGCCACTGGTATTCACCGCCCCACTCAAGGTCAGCCTGGCCGACGGGTCGGTCGGGGAAGGCTTTGCGATGGCGGAGGATCACCTCTTCGGCAACCCCGTCGATTCCGATGCCGCCGATTCTGGATGCGGTCCAGGTGAAGCACCGATCCACGAACGCCTTATCCAGCCCGATCGCCTCGAAGATCTGGGCGCCACGGTAGGATTGGATCGTGGAGATCCCCATCTTGGAGATCACCTTCAGGACACCTTTGTTGAGCGCCTTGATGTAGTGCTTGACGGCCTTCTTGTGATCTATCCCCGGCAGCAGCCCATCGCGGATCATGTCATCGATGGTCTCGAAGGCCAGGTATGGGTTGATAGCGCCCGCGCCGTACCCGATGAGCAGTGCCGCATGGTGGACCTCGCGCGCCTCGCCGCTCTCGATCACCAGCCCAACCCGCGTTCGGGTTCCCTCCCGGACCAGATAATGATGGACGCCGGCGGTAGCGAGGAGGGCCGGGATCGGGGCCAACTCCTTACATACACCCCGATCGGACAGGATGAGGAAGGTGTAGCCATCGGCAATAGCCTGGCTCGCTTTATGGTACAGCTCCTCCAGCGCCTGCTGGAGGCCCTTGCCACCTTCGTTCACCGGGAACAGCATCGGCAGCGTGATCGACCTGAAGCCGGGTAGATCCATATAGCGGATCCGCGCCAACTCCTCATTGTCCAGGACCGGCGTCTTCAATTTGAGCTGCCGGCAGCTTTCAGGCTCCGGCTTGAGCAGGTTCTGTTCCGGACCGATAGTCGTCGCCATCTGAGTCACCAGCTCCTCCCTGATCGCGTCCAGCGGAGGGTTGGTCACCTGGGCAAAGAGTTGCTGGAAATAATCATAGAGCAGACGCGGACGGTTGGAGAGGACGGCGAGCGGCGTGTCGGTCCCCATAGAGCCGACCGGCTCCTCACCCTTCAAGGCCATTGGTCCAATCAGGATGCGCAGGTCTTCGTGGGTGTAGCCGAAGAGTTGCTGTCGCTGCAGTACGGTCTCGTGATCCGGCTCATGGACGTGCGAGGGCGCCGGCAGCTCCTCCAGCGGGACCAGGTTCGCCTCAAGCCACTCCCGATACGGGTGCTCGGTGGCAACGGCGCGCTTCAACTCGGTATCGTCGACGATCCTCCCCTGGGCGGTGTCCACCAGAAAGATCCGTCCGGGGTGCAGGCGCTCCTTAATCAGCACATTCTCGGGCGGGATGTCCAGCACCCCCACCTCGGAGGCCATGACGACCAGGCCGTCCTTCGTGACGTAGTAGCGCGACGGGCGCAGTCCATTCCGGTCCAGTACCGCCCCGATCACCGTCCCGTCGGTAAAGGCAATCGAGGCCGGCCCGTCCCATGGCTCCATCAGGCAGCTATGGTACTCGTAGAAGGCCTTGCGCTCTTCGTCCATTGCTTCGTGACCGCTCCAGGCCTCCGGGATCATCATAAGGACGGCGTGTGGCAGGGGACGCCCGGCCATCACGAGGAACTCCAGGACGTTGTCGAAGATCGCCGAGTCGCTCCCACCCTCCAGCACGATCGGAAAGATCCTCTTGAGGTCCGGCAGTAGCTCTGACTCGCACAGCGCCTCGCGGGCGCGCATCCAGTTGATGTTGCCACGCAGCGTGTTGATTTCGCCATTATGCGCCACATATCGATACGGGTGGGCCAGCGGCCAGGAGGGGAAGGTATTGGTCGAGAAGCGCTGGTGAACCAGCGCCAGCGCCGATTCGACGGCCGGGTCCATGATGTCCGGGAAGATCGTCTCGATCTGATCCGCCGAAAGCATCCCCTTGTAGATCAGCGTATTTGAGGAGAGGCTTGGTACATAGAAGAGCTTCCGCTGCGGCAGGGCCGAGCCGTAGACCACATGCTCGACCTGCTTGCGGATCACGTAGAGCTTCCGCTCGAACGCCAGGTCGTCCTTGATGGAGGGATTGCGGCCGATGAAGATCTGCTTGAAGATCGGCTCGGCGGCCTTGGCGCTGGGGCCGATCGACGAGTCGTCGGTCGGTACGTCCCGCCACCCCAGGAGCGTCTGCCCCTCTTCCAGTATCAGCTCCTCGAAGATCGCCTGGCATTTTGCGGACTGCGAAGGGTCAGTGGGCAGGAAGACTAGCCCGGCGCCGTACTGCTTCGGCGCAGGCAGGGTGATCCCTATCTTGGCGCACTCGCGGGCGAGAAAGGCGTGGGGCATCTGAATGAGGATGCCTGCCCCATCGCCCGTGTTCGGCTCGCAGCCGCACGCGCCACGATGAAGCAGGTTCTTCAGGATCGTCAGCGACTGCTGGATGATGGCGTGGGACTTACGACCCTTGATGTCTACCACGAAGCCGACGCCGCAGGCGTCATGTTCGTAGGCTGGGTCATAAAGGCCCTGTTTAGGTGGGACACCGTAATGGTTCACAGACACCGAATCCGTCTGGTCAGTCACACAGTTCTCCTTCTACCTTTTCGAAGTAGTCGATCAGTGATAATTATCATTGAATATAGCCGAAACCGTGTGATACGTCACGTGAAAAACAGCTACACACAGCCACGCTAAGCAATAGGAAAAGCCCCTCCCTCGCGGGCCCTGGAAGGTGAAGGGCAAGGCCGACGGCGGAGATGCCCCACACAGATTAGGCATAGTGTGATACCGTTCTTCGATCCCGCTGTCAAGCGGAAAGTCGCGACAACTCGGCGTGAGAGACCTCGCTCATGAGCCTGCCTTACATCTTGAGATGAAAGGCGACAATATATTACGGGGAGCATTAACTAGATTGCAATCTCGCACAACCTCTCCAGCAACTTCCCCCTTTACAAAAGGGGGATACAAGGGGGTTTGTTGCTTTGGTGGATGTAAATGTTGATTTTTGACGCCTCCTAAGGGAACCGATGAACAACGTGAGAAGACAGGCCAACCGTAATTTGGTTGACAACAAGTCGCCCTTAGTGCAATTCTACCCGCACAAAAGGGTCTTGTGCTTCCGTTGGGCCGTTTCAGAGGTCGAGCGCGTGGGGGTGATGAGCAGGCTGTCGCAACTTTAATCTGGTGTGAAAGGAGAGGTACAATGGTTTATCACATCTTGTGTGAAGTTGACCCAAAGCGAGAAGAGGAGTTGGATAACTTCTTGCGTGATAAGATGAAGAAGTTCTGGCTTGCTCAGCCAGGGGTTTCGAGGTTTCACGTCTTCGGGGACCACTTGGCTAATAAGGTGGAGCGAATCATTACGATTGAGATAGGCGACTTCGGTAACTTCGATAAGATTTTGATCCTTGATGAGCGCAAGGCGCTTCGCAGTGAGCTCATGCAGATCGCAACTAATGTCACGAGTCGGGTCCTCGAGATAATCGAGTAAGACTCAGGCGCTACGGCGGCTCTTAACAAGAAGGAGGTCCTGATGCGGGACCTCCTTCTTGTTTTAGGTCCTCGTTCAGGCGACGATAGGAATCATGAGAGGGGTCTGACAAGACAAGCCAACCGTAATTTGGTTGACAACAAGCTGTCCTTCGTGCAATTGTACCTCCGCAAAGGTTTTGTGTTTTTGTTGGGCCTTTTCAGGGGCTGAGCGCGCGAGGATGATGAGCAGGCTGTCGCAACTTTAATCTGGTGTGAAAGGAGAGGTACAATGGTTTATCACATCTTGTGTGAAGTTGACCCAAAGCGAGAAGAGGAGTTGGATAACTTCTTGCGTGATAAGATGAAGAAGTTCTGGCTTGCTCAGCCAGGGGTTTCGAGGTTTCACATCTTCGGGGACCACTTGGCTGCTTCGGTGGAGCGAATCATTACGATTGAGATAGGCAACTTCGGCAACCTCGATAAAATATTGGTCCTTGATGAGCGCAAGGCGCTTCGCAGTGAGCTCATGCAGATTGCCACTAATGTCACGAGTCGGGTCCTCGAGATAATCGAGTAAGACTCAGGCGCTACGGCGGTTCTTAACAAGAAGGAGGTCCTGATGCGGGACCTCCTTCTTGTTTTTTATAGGGCCTCGTTCAGGCAGGGCAAAGAGGAGTATCGGTGCTCCTCACGAAGCTGACAGGCGGGACCTTCCGTTACTCAGTCGCCTTATCAAGGAAGCCGAGTAGGATACGGTTGAACGCTTCCGGCTGTTCCAGGTTGCCCAGGTGCGAAGCGGAGCGCAGGATGGCGAGCTCGGAGGAGTGGAGGGCTACGTGGATCTCCTGCGCCATTGCAACCGGAGTCCCTGGATCGTCTTCACCTGCGATGACGAGGGCCGGACAGCGAACCTCACCGAGACGATCGGTGAGGTCTATCGTCGGGATCGCGTAGCAGCAGCCGATACACCCGTGCGGAGGCGTGCTCCGCAGCATGACCCTTACGCGCTCCATCACATCTGGCCGGCGTTCCCGGAAAGACGGGGTAAACCAGCGTTGAAGTGCAGGCTCAACCGTCGGCTCCATCCCTTTCGCTTCTACAGTGCGGATCCGCTCCACCCAGGTAGATCGCATGGCCGCCGGGTAGCGGCTAGTGGTGGAGCAGAGGATCAGGCCTTGGAGTAGCATCGGGTACTTCAGCGCGAAGGTCTGACCGATCATCCCGCCCATCGAGATTCCCACGAAGTGTGTTTGCGTGATACCAAGGCCGGTGAGCAGCCCGTGCAGGTCGTCAGCCATCTGTTCTAGGCTATAGGGGCCGGGCGGCGCACTGCTACCGCCATGCCCTCGCGTATCATACCTGAGTACCCGGTAGCGCCCACTGAGTGCCTGAGCCTGCTCATCCCACATCGAGAGGTTGCACCCGAGGGCGTGGCTCATGGTCACCACCGGGCCCTCTCCCTCAATCGTATAGTGGATGTCGATACCGTTGGCCGTGAGCTTCATCCTGCCTCCTATAGGGGTATAGCAGTGGGCAGTGGCTAGTGCGCTGTGGTCGGCGTCTGATCACTGATCACTGACCACTCTCAATAGCCGTTGACGTAAGGAAGGCTCCTGGCGACCCGGTCGATCTCGTCTCTAGCCTCCAGCAGGACGCCCATCGCGTTCCAGGTGCCCGTCAAGAGTTGATTCCGTACCCCATCTGGAATCATGGTAGGGAATATCCGCTCATCAAGGCGCACCAGTCGGTCCTCGACATCCAGCAAGACCTCCTGCTCCGGGCGTCGCGACACGACCCCTCCTAACCAGGCGACGCCTTCGGCATCCAGCGTCAGACACGGGAGTCCTATCGCCGTGCAATTGCCGAAGAAGATCTCGGCGAACGACTCACCCACGATGCCGCGAATCCCCCAGCGCCTGAGCGCCTCCGGCGCATGCTCCCGCGAGGAGCCGCAGCCGAAGTTTTGGCCGACAACCAGGATCGTCGCCCCCTGGTAGCGAGCCTGGTTGAACGGGTGGTCCGGCATCTGCCGGCGGTCGTCCTCGAAGACGTGCGCCTCAAGTCCCTCGAAGGTAATGCATTTCAGAAAGCGGGCCGGGATGATCCGGTCGGTGTCGATATCATTGCCGGGCAGCGGTATCGCGCGACCGGCGATCCGGCGTCGAAGGTCGTCCTGTCTCACGGCAGCATCTCCCGCACGTCCGAGATCTTCCCTTGAATGGCTGCCGCGGCCACCATAGCCGGGCTCATAAGGAGCGTCCGCCCCGTGGGGCTCCCCATGCGCCCCTTGAAGTTCCGGTTACTGGAAGCGGCGCAAAGCTCCCGGCCTATCAGCTTATCCTCATTCATCCCGAGACAGAGCGAACAGCCCGCCTTTCGCCACGCAAACCCGGCCGCCAGAAAGATCTCGTGGAGCCCCTCGGCCTCGGCTGCCATGGCCACCGCCTGAGACCCTGGAACGACGAGGGCCCTGATCCCCCCCGCCACCTTTCGCCCCCGGACAACCTCGGCCGCAACCCGCAAGTCAGAGAGGCGCCCGTTGGTGCAGGAGCCGATGAAGGCGACATCGATCGGCGTCCCGACGATCGGCTGGCCGGACTCAAGATCCATGAAGGTCAGCGCCTCGGCCCAGGCGGCTCTGTCCACATCGGGCGCGTCGTTTGGATGCGGGATCTGCTCGCTCACCCCTATCGATTGCCCAGGGTTGATGCCCCAGGTGAGCATGGGCTCGATCGAGGGGCCATGGAGGAGCACGACATCGTCGAAGGTGGCGTCTGGGTCCGACGCTGTGCCCCTCCACCAGGCCACGGCCCGGTCAAAGGCCTCGCCGTGTGGCGCGAAGGGGCGTCCCCTGAGGTACTCGAAGGTGGTTGCGTCGGGGTTCACATAGCCGACGCGCCCCCCGCCCTCGATGCTCATATTACAGATAGTTAGACGCTCTTCCATCGACATCACTTCAATTGCCGATCCCGCGTACTCATAGGCGTAACCTACCCCGCCTTTCACGCCCAGCTTGCGAATGATTGCCAGGATCACATCCTTGGCGTAGACCCCACGCGTCAGCCTACCTTCTATCCGGATCTGCCGAATCTTAGGTTTGGTCATCGCTATGCATTGGGTCGCCAGGATATCCCGCACCTGGCTGGTGCCGATACCGAACGCCAGCGCCCCCAGCGCCCCGTGGGTGGAGGTGTGGCTGTCGCCACAGGCGATGGTCATGCCCGGCTGGGTCAGCCCAAGCTCCGGCCCGATAACATGGACGATCCCCTGCCGGCTGCTGTCCAGATCAAAGAATGGGATGCCGAACTCCTTGCAGTTTCGGGTCAGGTGGACGGTCATCTCCTCAGCCATCGGGTCGGCGAAGGGACGGAGTTGAGAGGCGGTAGGAACGATGTGGTCGATGGTCGCAAAGGTCCGCTCGGGGTAGCGGACCGTGAGCCCGGCCTCGCGTACCATCTGGAAGGCCTGAGGGCTGGTCACCTCGTGGAGCAGGTGCAGGCCGACGAAAAGCTGCGTCTGTCCCGAGGGAAGCGTCCGAACAGTGTGAGCGCGCCAGATCTTGTCTAGGAGTGTCTCTGCCATCGTGCCGTTATTCTGCCAGAAGGCAGCGTCTGCCGCAAGCCCGATCGTCGCACAGGGTCGTGTGTTCTAGTTGATCCTTTGCTGTTCTAACGGTTTCATTTTGCTTGACACCCGTGTCAACCGAGCTATGTTTAACCTGCTTGACAAGACTCAGTTGCGAGGCTGAGTCCCTTGAAGGCCGAGTTGGAGTTCGTCCGAGCTCGTCTCGGCTTCTACGGCAGTCTCAGTTAGCGTGTGCGCAGGAATCTGAAAGTTGCGAGGGGGAGATGATTAGCGAGCAAGTATTAAATCAAGCCAGGGATCGTCTGGTCGCTCAATTTAAACCACACCGCGTGATTCTATTTGGCTCGCAAGCGCGGGGAACGGCTGATGAGCGAAGCGACGTCGATCTCCTGGTGGTATGCCCGCTGACAGGCAGTCGCCGGTCACTGATGGTAGCGATGGATCGGGCGCTCGCCGGTTTGGGGTTTGCGCGGGACGTAGTGGTCATCACCCCTGAGGAGTTCGAGCGCGACCGTGATATTCCTGGCACCGTAGCTCGCCCGGCCTCCCTGGAAGGGAAGGTGCTTTATGAGCGTCCCCGATGAAGTGATTCGGCAAAAGGTGGTAGGTGGAAGCCCTCCATGAAGCAGAAGAACTCACCCCATTTGCGATCACGGCGCGCTATCCCGGTGAAGACCAGGCAGTAACCGAAGAGGAGGCACGCCATGCGATCGAGATCGCTGCACTCGTGCGGCACACCGTACGAACAGCGCTAGCGCAGGAAGGCATGACCCTGGCTTGGGATACCGAATAGTGAGCGCCATTATCGACTGTCTTATCATTATTTCACCCTACGAGGAGCCGCAGTGCCACCGGCGCTATGACCGCGAGACGCGGCTGTTCGACTAGTTCGTCTAACGTTAACAGGTTGTAACAGAGCTAGACTGACCAGCCCACTCAATACCGTTAGGCTACAGCCTAAGGGAAAGTACGGCTTGAACGCCTTTCAATGGCCAGTAGGAGGTCGTCACTATGACAAAGGTAGCCATCTTGCCTATCCCAGCGGGGCACGGCGAGCTTTCCTACTGTGCCATCGCTGGTACAAAGCACGCCGAGGGCAAAACAGTGGGGGAAGCGTTAGACGCGCTCACAGCGCAATTATCTGCGGACGAGACGAGCACGCTGGTCATCGTGCAAAGTCTGCGCTCGGATCGGTTCTTCACTGCAGCCCAACAACAGAGCCTTTCCGCACTGATGGAGCGCTGGCGGACCGTGCGAGACCAAGGGTATACGCTGTCTATGGACGAGCAGACCGAGCTGGAAGCGCTCGTCGAAGCGGAGTTGCACGCAGCAGCAGCGCGAGCTGCCACATTGGCTGACGCCTTGGGGCGATGAACCCGCACTATACGCAGGTGGCGCTCCGGGCTGGCCATCGGTGTGAGTATTGCCACGCGCCGGAAGCCGTCTTCAACCTGCCGCTAGAAGTCGAACATATTGTGCCAGTCTCCCGGGGCGGCGACGATACTGCCGCGAATTGGGCGCTGGCCTGCCGCGCCTGCAATCTTTATAAGGCCACGCACGTCAGCGGCAATGATCCCGAGAGCCATGTGGTTGTCCGTCTGTTCCACCCGCGGGAGGACCAGTGGGAGGACCATTTCCGCATCGCTGCCGAGAGCGGAGAGATCGAAGGGCTCACCCCGAGCGGTAGGACAACAGTGGTGCGCTTGGGGATGAACAGCACGGCCCAGGTCGCGGCCCGGCAGCAGTGGATGCGCCTCGGCCTTTTTCCCTAGCCAGACACAGTCGAACAAGGGTTTGCGGCCGACGTCTTCCAGCCTCCGCTCGCGCCTCGCTCTGGCTTCCAGGTGCGGCTGAAACCTAGCGTTAGGCGCCTTCAGGCCCCGCATGCGGCCAGATGTCAGGATTCGGGTTTCATTTCTTGCAGGACGTCGCCGACGCCATCGGCGTGGCTTGCTCACGGTGAGCAAAAGGCGTGTCGGTAAAGCCACTGGGCGGAGTAGCGTACGGAGGTGGTGCTTGTGAGCAGCAAGTCGCGCCAGCAAGTAGTCGTCGAGGCGATTCGGCAGTGGCAGACCCGACTGCTGCAACTCGACCGGCGCAACGCACTCCTCTACTTCTCGGTGGGGAAGCGTGGCGTGATGCTCCGGGATAGGGATCCTGACGCGCTTCTCGAACGTCTAGCGACGTCACGTGCAGGGCTCGCCTTCGCGTACGCCGAGCGGGTTCGCGTGAGCAGGGACGGCCTCTTCGACGTTCCGGCCGTATCCGGGGAGCATGAGCGCGAAGTGCGTGTGCGACCTGGGGATCTCGAGACTGACCTGGAACCTCTTGAACTCCATAAAATAGGGACAGACACTATTATCGTGACAATTCATGGCGTGTACGGTCATGATCGCGCATACCACGGATTACCCGAATCGTTGCACCCGGCCACCCGTATCATGTGACGCAATGAGGGAATGACCACCAGGCGGTCTTTCGGAACGACAGCGATTCGAAGGTACACGATGACAGAGCGGCCGCTGCAAAGAGATGGGTTCATTTGGGAAGTGAGCAGGATAACTGGGACGAGTAAAACGCGTACTGCAGAGGGAAGACCAAGAAAGGATTTCAATAAATAGTGTCTGTCCCTATTATTACCTATTGGGCCTATGCACTTAAATCAACCGACGCCGGTTTTACCACAACATATTGAGTGCGAGATGCGCACCAAGTGCAGTCAGTTGCGGGCAGTTGAGTGAAGTGCATAGGCCCATTACCTATTATCTCGACAAGAAGCTCGGCGAAGTGCGACAGGTTGCGCGTGGAATTGAGCGCCAGATCGAAGTGTTCGTCGCCTACCGCAAGTCCCTGGTCCACGAATGCGTCACCGGACAGCGGCGGATACGGAGGCGGACTTGCAGCGGGCGCTCCACTTTCGGCCATCGGAAAGGACCTTGCCGTGAGCATTGCCCGCGTCATCAGTATCATCAATCAGATGGAGACCGACAGGGTCGTGGAGCGCTACGCCATTGGCGGGGCGGTGGGCGCGACGTTTTACCTCGAACCGGTGGCCACGCTGGACGTGGACATCTTCGTCGGGTTTAAACAACAACCCCGCCAGGTCCTGATCAGCCCGCGCTCCATCTTCGATTACCTCACGGCCCGGGGCGGCGTTGTCGAGGGCGAATACATCGTTATTGCCGGATGGCCCGTTCAGTTTCTGCCGCCCACAGGTCCGCTGGTGGAAGAAGCGCTGGCCGAGGCCGTGACTGTGGACGTGGAAGGCACGGCAGCGTGGGTCTTGACGGCGGAGCATCTCGCGGCGATCGCTTTGCAGACCGGCCGGGCCAAAGACAAGGCGCGGCTACTCCAGTTCGTCGAGGCCGACGCGCTGGAGGCCAAACGTTTTCAGGCCATCCTGGCGCGGCACGGACTCGTTGATCGGTGGCGCGAATTTGAGAGAACCTTCCTCCAGAGCGGGACATGAGCTTCGACCTCCAAAGGATTCTCGACAGCAAGCGGGCGCTTCGCCGGAATCTGACCGCTCTTCCTTTAGTGGAGAAACTCGCGATGCTCGACGCGTTGCGAGATCGGATGCGCACGATTCGCGAAGCGGCCAGGCAACAGAACGGCGCGACCTTACGGGAGTCCCCGCCGGAGTATCGCATCAGGCCTCGGGAGCGTTGACTATGCCCAAGCGCAAGAAGGCCCCGGAGCTGACCTTCCAGAAAATAGGGACAGATGAGCCTGTCCTACAAACCCCTTGTTGTGCTTCGACGGGCTCAGCACGAATGGAAAAACATCTTTCTTTTCAATGCCCATACCGTTCGCCCTGAGCGCGTCGAAGGGTGAACGAGAGTTTGCGGGACAGGCTCAGATACTTTAAAATTAGGGACAGACACTATTATCGCAACGATTCGTGGTGGTTATGGTCATGACCCGTGCCTGCCACGAATTACCCGAATCATTGCATCCGGCCACCCGTATCATGTGACGCAACGAGGGAGTTATTGCCAGGCGGCCTTTCGGAACGACAGCGATTCGGAGGCGCACGATGACAGAGCGGCTACTGCGAAGAGACGGGTTCATCTGGGAGGTGCGCAGGAAAATAGACCGCCTCGGGCACATGGCTGTTAAAGCTCAGCAGATCCGATCGTATTTCTTCACACCTTCTGAGGCACTACATGCGTGATAGCGCCGCGCGCTTCCACTCCGCGCAGACTACTGCGGCTGCGGCCGCGACGTTGAGCGACTCCGCATGACCTGCGCGCGGGATGGTCATGCGGCAGCGCACATGCGACATCAGGGCGTCAGGTATGCCTTGACCTTCGCTGCCAAGAATCACCACGGCAGGCTCACGCGGCGTCAAGACGAACAGGTTCTCACCGCCAGCCGCGCAGGCGGCGACGATCTCAACGTGCTTTGCGCAATCGCCAAGGTATCCGGCAAGGTCTTGCCGGTGCACAGGTACCCGGAAGATGGAACCCATGCTTGCCTGGACAACCTTTGGATTGAAACGCTCGGCACAGTCCAGTGAGCAGATAACTCGTGACACGCCAAACCAGTCTGCGATCCGGAGGACGGTCCCCATGTTGCCGGGATCGCGGAGTCCTGCCAGCGCTAGAACCAGTCCTTCCGGTGGCGGTGCTGGAGCAGCTTTCGGAATGCGCACGACAGCAAGAACCTGGTTTGGTGCCTCCATGGCCGACACTCGCTCCAGCTCATTGTCCCCGATGCGCACCACTGGCGCGCGCGTCTTTCGTCCCGGGCTCCACGTCTCAACGGCAAAGATACGTTCCACTTCCCATCTCGACTGAAGCAGCTCTTCCACGAGCTTTACGCCCTCCACGAGAAATAGCCCGCGCCTCTGGCGCTCCTTCTTACCCTGCAGTGCTATCAGTTCTTTGCGCTCCATGGTCGTAAGCATGCGGCTTTATATCACAGCGGCTGCCGTAGTGCCATCATTTGCTATTCCGGTCTGCGCCGGTGGCATCTGCGATTTAAATAGGGACAGACACTATTATCGCAACGATTCGTGGTGTTCGCGGTCATGATCGTGCATGCCACGGGTTACCTGAACCGTTGCACCCGGCCACCCGTACCATGTGAGGCAACGAGGGAATGATCGCCAAGGGTCTTTTGGAACGACAGCGATTAGAATGCGTACGATGACAGAGCGGCCACCGCGAAGAGGCGGGTTCATCGCTACTTTGACGATTCTTTTTATGGTGGTGATCCTTGTCGTCCTCAAGCCATTCTAGGTATTCAGCCCGGGATTCGAAGGCGCAACCCGCGTGGGCGCCGCTACGCGGGGCCGCCACCGGCGAAGAGTGCTTTTTTGCCACCTGCCCGCGCGGACTGGAAGCAGGGCTTGCGGTGGAACTGGAGAAACTGGGCGCGAAGAGTGCGCGCGCCACCGACGGCGGCGTCGCGTTCGAAGGCAGGCTCGACCTGGTGTACACGATCAACCTGTGGAGCAGGCTTGCCAGTCGCGTGCTCTGGCAAGTGGGAGTCGGCCGCTATCGCGACCAGCAGGATATCTACGATGCGGCATTGCGCTTGCGGTGGCCGCAGTGGTTCGCGGTCGCCAACACCATCCGCGTCCATGTCACCGCGAGCCGGTCGCCGTTGACCAGCCTGGACTTCATCACGCTGAAAATCAAGGACGCCGTCTGCGATCGCTTCCGGACTGCGGTTGGCGAGCGGACGAGTGTCGATACGGCGGCCCCGGATGTGCGCATCCATGCTTTCCTCACCGCCGATACGTGCACGTTTTATCTCGACACGTCCGGCGAGGCGCTGTTCAAGCGCGGCTATCGCCAGGACGCATTGGAAGCCCCTCTTCGCGAAAACCTGGCTGCGGGATTGCTCAAGCTCGCCGGATGGAACGCTGCGCTGCCCCTAGTCGACCCGTTTTGCGGCAGCGGCACGATCCTGATCGAAGCCGCGATGATGGCCTGCGACATGGCGCCGGGATTCAGCCGCGTGTTCGGGTTCCGGCGCCTGGCATGGTTCAACGCCGAAGCGTGGCAGGCGGCGCAGGAAGACGCCGCCCGCAGGGGTGAGGCGGGCCGCGCGGCGGCGGTCCTGCAACTGTACGGATCGGACATCTCGCCGCCGGCTATCACCGCCGCACGGGTCAATGTCGCCGGGCTGGGATTGGGCGCCTTGATCGAATTGCGCCTGGCCGACGCGCTCACCGCAACGGCGCCGACCGCGGAAGGTCTGATCATCACGAATCCGCCGTATGGCGTGCGGCTGGGCACGGACGAAGACCTGCCGGCGTTATATGCGGCGTTCGCTGACACGCTCAAGCGCAATTTTCCGGGATGGCGGGCGTACGTGCTGTGCGGCGAATTGGCGCTGATGAAGGCGATCCGTCTCGCGCCCTCGCGCAAGATTCCGCTCTATAACGGCACGCTGGAATGCCGCCTGGTCGAATACCGGCTGGTCGCTGGATCAAATCGCAAGTAATCCGCCGCCATCGCAGCGCCCGTTGACGGTAAAACAGAAATAGAAAATAGGGACAGACACCTAAAATAGGGACAGACACTATTTATCGTGACGATTCGTGAAAATAGGGACAGACACTATTTATCGTGACGATTCGTGGTGTTTACGGTCATGATCGTGCATACTACGGATTACCCAAACCGTTGCATCCGGCCACCAGTATCATGTGAGGTAACGAGGGAATGATCGCCATGCGGTCTTTCAGAACGACAGAGATTCGAATGCGCACGATGACAGAGCGGCCACCGCGAAGAGGCGGGTTCATCTGGGAGGTGCGCAGGAAACTGGACGAGTAAGACACGTGTTGCAGAGGGGAAGATCAAGAAAGAATTTCAATAAATAGTGTCTGTCCCAATACTGTTCGGCACATAATTTGCCGCTACTGAGCATGGAGTAATAAAACAGGTGTGATTTCTTCCTGACGGAATACCCCTTAAAAAAGTTTCATGAACCCCTTCATTTTTGCTGGACTCACGCGTTTTTTTATGTGATATTCCACGGCATGGAACAATCCATGACCGTAAATGTCCAGCAAATCCGACAGCTGCTTACTGCCACCCCCGACTGGCACCGCACCCGCCTCTCTTTGGAGATTTGCAGGTTGTGGAACTGGCAAAGTCCCACAGGGCAATACAAAGACATGGCCTGCCGCAGCCTCCTGCTGAAACTGGAGCGAGCTGGCTCTATTGTGTTGCCTCCCCGCCAGGGGAAACTTACTTTTACGTCCCGTCCTTCTTATCCATCTGTTCCATATCGAAAGGAAGGGATCAGCGACAGTCTCAAGGCATTGATTCCCCTTCGGATCACGGTTGTAAGCCTCAAATCGGAGGATTATGCGCTGTTCAACTGCCTCTTGTCACAATATCATTACCTGGGTTACCGTGGCGCTGTAGGGGAAAACATCAAATACCTGATTCGCGATGCTTCGCACCGCCCCCTGTCCTGTCTCCTGTTTGGCCATCCTACAGAAAGGCAATCTCACTGCCGCAACCTGCACCGATTGCCATGGCGCTCACGAGATCCGACGAGCTGCCGATCCCGCCTCTGGCGTCTTCAAGCAGAACGTCGCCGTCACCTGCAAGC
>NZ_NVQC01000011.1 GCF_003044035.1 Candidatus Methylomirabilis limnetica | reverse complement strand
AGGCTCGGGTGTGGCCATCGAAGAACATCTCCTGTCGCTCGTACGGATAGGCCCGCACAAAGGGCATGCCCGAATAGCGCGATCGCATACAGAAGAGCTTGACCTGCCGCTCCTCTCCTGCCATGCGGACCCAGGCAGCTCCCCAGTCGACTTCCGCCTCCTGCGCGAGCTCCGGGTCTAAGGGGATGACCGCTGTGACTGTCGGCCATCCCAGCCGAGCCTTCTGCTCCCGCACCCATCGTCTAACTGTCGACTCCGCACCCGGAAAGGCATACTCTTCGACCAGTCGGGTCCAGATCCGGTGCGCCGTGTGGCGATGCTTCTTGGGGGTCTCCTGATCCGTGCGGAGCCAGCCCTCGATGATGGCGGCGACCGAGTCCATCACCCGGGAGGCCGGTTCGTGCCTCCTCCGGTACTTAGGCTCCCAGCCAGCTAGAACCTTGCGGATCGTTTTGCGTGTATGCCCAGTCTCCCGCGCGATCTGACGAATACTCTTCTGATACACCCGAGCGGCCGTCCTGATGAGCTCGTACTGATCCATCCCTAGCACTCCTCTCCCTCCCTGTCTCTGGTGTGGTCTTGCTCGAACACACGAGAAACAGCGAGCGTATCAGAGTGGGCTCCTTTTGCTCGATCATTGCCGTGTTAGGTGGGTCCCTTTTACTCTAGCGAAATCAATTGCACGACCAGCGCAGGGCGCTTCTTCGCGGTCCGGAGGTCGGCATGTGGGTACAGCACGAGCACGACGTCCCCCCGATTACAGGGCATCGTATGCTTCCATCCCAAGGGCCTCCCAGTCCGCCTCAAATGATTTCAGGCGCGCTCGCGTCTCGGCGGCGTCGCTTTCAGTCCATCCACGGGCTTTGAGATCGAGGTGCTCTGCCAATGGGTTCAAAATTACGACCACTTCGGTCGGACCGGATGGGAAATCCTCCGGCAGAGGGATGGTCAACTGGTGGTTGGCGCCGATGGTCGTCCGGATTGTCAGGGTCTTCATGGCTCTACCTCTCGGTCGCAAGTTCGGGCTTGGGCTGTTTGCGCTCGCTCTGTGTCCACTTTAGGCCAAAGCAGAAGGTATGTCCAGTGGACCTTAGGGTCTGTTTGATCTATTTGGTCTGTTCGGCCGATTGCGTCCATGGCGTCATTGCGTCTGTTGCGTCGATTGCGTCATCGCGTTGATTGCGTGCGGCGTCGATGGCGTTGATGGGGGCTGCGGGACTCGCGAGACGAGCGAGACTATTGCGTTCATGGCGTCTGTTGCGTCCATAGCGTTGATGGCGTCGATTGCGTGCGGCGTGCAGCGTTTATGGCGTGCGGAGGGGCCAGGCCTGAGATGATCAGGGCCGTTTTGTTCGCGATGGCGGGATAAGGGGAGTTGAATGGCGGTTGAGCGGACGATGGGATCGGTGACGGCCACGTCAAGCCCATGCCCTTGCCCCAGTGCTTCGACATTTCTTTGAACCTCCGCAAAAAGCTCTTCGCTCAGTAGACTGCGTTCGTCTTCGACGGATTCCAGCTCGATGACGCAGGTGCCTTTACGGCGGGTCTCGACGAACTTCATGCCACCAGCTTGATCTCGTGTCTCTTGCTCTCCAACTCGACGACGAGAGCACCCCGGTCCTCGGTCAGTTGCTCATTGGCATTCAGGAACTCAATGCCATAGACTGTTCCATCTGGAGCGATATCGATGTTCATTTCATCACTGAGCTTGATCGTCGTGACTTGTTCGATCTTCTCGTGAATTCTCAGGTACGCGATGTTGTGCTTCGGATCATAGTTGAGTTTCATGTCTCCTCCGATCTTAGAAGAACTTGACGATGACCGTCAGGACGAGCCATCCGTCTTCCTCCACGGCGTACGCTTCCACTTGCTTTGTTGAGTACATCTTATCATTCAACATGCCGCCATACGGAAGTTTGAGGTTGTCAATAAGTTCGTTGAAATTATCTGAGCGGCTCCCATGGTTTTCTCACGCCGCCGTCTTCGTCAGAGCGGACTGCTGCTCCGCTTGCTCGTACTCGATGGTCGCGACGACCTGAGCAATACCCGCAAAGCCTTTCACGCGCTTGAGCTGCTTCTCGCAGTACAGCAACACCGTCCCCAGCCAACGCTGGAGCATCGTGCTTCCTCGTGTGCGTTTGATGTTCCGCTCGCTGTGCCGGACCAGCGAGAACATGCTCTCGATCGGGTTGGTTGACATCAGCGTCTTGCGCAGCAGCGCCGGCACCTTCAGTCGATGCAGCGTCAACAACTCCTCGAAGGCTTCCAGGAGCGAATCCGCCGCCGACTCGTTCTTGGCTCGCAGCCACGCCTCCAGCTCCAGCAGCATCTGCCTGGCATCGGCGTGGCGCGTCTGCTCCAGCGCGGTCTTGAGCCGCTGATGGGCCTCTTTGCGGTACCGCTTGGCCAAGTGTCGCTGGAGGTTCCGGCTCTTATGAATCGCACAGCGTTGATGCACCAGCTTCTTGCCGAACCGTTCCCGCAGCGCCTTGAGCAGGCCGCTGCCACCGTCGGTCACGAACAGGATCCGTTTGGAGAGCGAGAGACCGCGGCGCTCCAGATCGTTGAACAGCGCGACGCCGATCTCGTGATTCTCGAAAGGAGCCCTGCCAAAATCCCAGGGCCATCTTCTGGCCGCTCACGTCCACGCCCAGCGCGACAAGAAATGCCTCGCCGCCCCGGTGGATCGTGTCCAAGAAGATCGCGAACGGCGTGAACTCCGCCAGGGACCGCTCTTGGAACGCCTTCAGTTTCTGGGCCGTCAGCGTCACCATCTTCTGGGAGATTGACGACGGCGACACGCCGAATGCGTGCGCCGCGTCGAGGACGGTCTCCTCGTATTTCCGCGCCGAGACCCCTCGCAGGATTTTCTCCAACAACTCCTCGGAGAACTGCCCTGGGGAGTGCAGGTGTGCGTACGACTGCATGGGCACTTCCCCACGAACCACATGTCGGAGTCGCGGGCGGTGCACCCTGACCTTCTGGTCGCCGATAAAGATCGACCGCTCCTCGTGCGCCCACTTCTGGAGATTCGGGTCCGTCGGATAGGAGCCCGGGTCCTGCGAGCTCCTCTCGCTCGATCAGCATGACGCTCTCGGCGACCAGGCGTCCCATCTCCAGCATGACCGCGTCGAGCGCCTGCTTGCCCGAGTGAATCACACGGGTCAGGACCCCCAACAACTGCTGTTCCCCCGATATCGCCCTCAATCCAACCATGGCGTGCTTCCGTTGCCTCGTGTCTCTTCTCATCTGTGGCTCCTTTCGTTATTGCTACCGTGGAGTATTCCACGGAGGGAGCCACTCTTCAAATTTCAACGGACTTCAGTATAACCTCGGAAGTTTCGTCGGAATCCCGTTCGTCCATGCTTTGCCGCAAAGCGTTCACCGTGTTCCACGGCCCTCTTGACTTCTTCCTCCGTCGTTACCCTCTCTCGCAGTCGCTCTACCGCATGGGGGTGCAACCTCACCTTCATGAGTTCATTCGCTCCAGTGTTCGTTGCGTGCGGCGTTGATGGCGTTCGTTGCGTCTATTGCGTCTGTTGCGTCTAGGTGACGTGACGTTGCGACTCCGCTGCTAGATCTCCAGAAGTAGCCGCGCCGCCAGGTCCCGCGCCAGCATGCTGATCACCGGTATGGCGAGGCCACTGACGGCAAGCAGTTCCAGCCACAAGCGCGGGAATTGTTGCAGAGTGGTGTGCAACTGCCAGGCGCGGGCAGACTGGGCATTGTACACGCAGTATTGGTCGAGAAAGTCGATTTCCCTTCCGAGCAGTGTCACATCCTTGGCGCCGCCCAGGCCATGTTGCAGGTGCTGAAGGCGCACGCCGTCATGATGCTGGCGCACCGCCTTGCCCCAGCGCGCGATGCGCCCGCTGGTGAGACGATGGAACCCCCAGGCGGCCGCACCCAACACACTCACCACAATGAGCGCACCCAGCGGCTCGACGGCGAGGAGCAGGCTGCACAGGCCGAGCAATACCAGTGATTCAGCAAGCAACGTGATGCCCGGATGGATTCCGCTGAACGTGAACATGCCCACCTCGGCGATGATATTTCGAATCAATTGCGCCGAGTTGCGTGGCAAGTGAAACGTATACGGCTGGCGCAGATAGACGGTGAATAGGCGCTGCGACAGTTGCGCCTGCACACCAAAGGCAAAACGCGTCTGCCGCCAGGCGAGTACAGCCAGCAACAGTGTCTTGATGAGATATACTCCAACCAGCGCCAACATGCCACCGATGACAAGGGTCTGCTCGCTGGGGTTGCCGAGGGCGTGCAGGGCCGGGTGAAGCGCCGGATAGGTGCGTGCAACATCACGCTGTGTGAGCAGTGCAGTCGCCGGGATCATCAGACCCGCACCGAGTAGCGTCATGGCGTCTGTTGCGTCTGCACCATGCCGACGCACATCAGGCCCAGCAACACCACCGCACTGCGTCGTTCGGCGGAGGTGAGCAGGTCCCAGATTTTCCGGGCGGTTGTTGCGTTCATTGCGTCTGTTGCGTCATTGCGTCGATTGCGTCGATGGCGTGCGGCGTTTATTGCGTTGATTGGGTCGGACGGAAACGCGAATCGGCCTCACATGGAAGATCAAGACGCGATAAGCTTATGGTGAGAGATTGGAGTGTCAAGAAACTTCATGAGTTGAGAAAGTCTTCCGGATCAATCCCAGCTTGTTTCAGGATTGCGCGCAGTGTTCCTACCGGTATGTCCCCTGGGTGATTGGGAACCGTCGTGTAGCGAATGCAAACCCAAGTCTTTGCAGTCGCTTGATGACCTCACGATATCGAAACCCAGCCAACCGTCCCATGGCTCAGATATTGACGACCAATGGGAATTCCACAACCTCTTCGGCTGGCTGAAGCGAGTTCACCTCCTGGCGTTCGGCCCGGGCTTCCAGTAGCCTTCGAGCAACATCCCTGGCGATTTCCAATGTTTCTGCAACAGTTCGCCCTTGAGCGACCAGACCTGGTACGGCGCCGGAGGTGGCGAGGTACACACCCTCTGGCAGCTTCTCAATATGGATTCTCACAACCCGTTCCATTTCCTTCCTCCTTGAGTACTCTATCCATCTTCCATGAGGACTATACCACGCGTCTGTTGCGTCGATGGCGTTTATTGCGTGCGGCGTTTATGGCGTTGATGGCGTCATTGCGTGCGGCGTTTATAGCGTTCATTACGTCGTTGCATCATCGCGTTGATTACGTCGGTTGGGTCGATGGCGGTCGTCGTGTCCCGATTCATACAGAAAATGGGGTTGACACGGTCCACTGAATGAATACAGCTTATAAGATTCACTCCCCTCTCACGATGCTCAGCATTGACGGTCAGTGCGATGCCAGGTATAATTTTGTCATACAGAAAGGAGGGTAGTAATGTGGAGCACAAGCGGGTAGCCTTAACAGTGTCGCTTCCTCATGACCTCGCGCGGCGGTTCGGCGGATTAGCCAAAGCCGAGGCCAAGAACAAGAGTCAGCTTTTCCGCGATATGTTCCAGGCCTATGAGCAGCGTCGCATGGAGTTGGAGTTCTTTGAGCTTCAGCGGTACGGCGTCCGGCAGGCCAGAAAGAAAGGTATCCTGACCGAAGCTGACGTCGAAGCCCTGGTCCTTCAGGGTCGCTGAACGTGCGGGTCGTCTTCGATACGAATATCTTCATCTCGGCCTTTGCCATTCCTGGCGGCAATGCGGAAGAGGCCTATCTGCATGCCGTGCGGGGAAGATTCGTCCTCTTCACTTCTTTCTTCATTCTCACCGAAACCGCCAACATCCTCCGAACTAAATTCGACTGGACGGATGAGAAGGTCGAGCAACTCCTCACGTCCATCAGCAAGACGGCTACGGTCCTGAAGACCCAGCCTCACCTTCATATTCTCACGGATGAGCCGGACAATCGGATTCTCGAATGTGCCCTGCTGGCTGAGGCCAAAATCATCGTCTCCGGTGACCGCCATCTTCTTTCGCTCGTCTGCCATGAAGAGATCCGCATACTCACGCTCGCTGGTTTCCTGGACGACTTGCACCATTCTTAGGAAGTTGAAGGCTGGAAGGCGTCTATAGCGTTGATTGCGTCATTGCGTTATTGCGTCATTACGTCTATGGCGTTTATTGCGTCTGTTGCGTCATCGCGTTGATTGCGTTGGTTTGGGCTGTGCCGAGATAGACGGAATGGTCATCTTGCCAATCTGGAGACAATAACCCTAGCGAATTCTGTGAAATTGCCAAGGTGATGGCGGGCAATGGTGTGGACAATAGTCCAGTTGATTTCCTCGTAGTTGTGCACGGCGACATTACGAAAGCCCACTGCTTGCTTCAGTTGCATTGCCAGGTTCTCATGGATCACGCCAGCCTTGGCCAAGGCATCGAAGGTTTGGCCCATCGTATCCGGTGGTGGCACTTCCATGCCGGCAATAAGGTGCGCGGCGATGTCCACGCACAATTGCACGGCACGGGTCAGGTTGAGCGCGATAATATCTTGAAGATCGGGGTCTCGCTCCAACATTTCTGGGTTGGGCGGGCATTTGTCCGCGACGCGCTGAAGACATCGGCGCAGGGATTCGAGCTTGTGCTCGATCACCTCCCGATCCATGCCTGCCTCCTTTCAGCGAGGATTCTGTTGCGGTACGGCAGGTAGTCCGCTTGATCGAAGAGGTGCCTGCGGATCAGGTTGGCGTAGTGCGTATCGCTGCCCAGCAACCTTTTTCCGTGCCGAAGAATCTGCCCCAGAAGAGGCTCGCCAACGGTGTGGATATCCACCAGGTCAATCGGCCGGCCGGTTCTTCTCGCCAACTCGGAGATCAGCGCTATTTTCTCGCTGGCCGTCAGGCGGCGCCCCGCGTCTACCGCCAGGTCCAGATCGCTTTCCATACGCCCCTTGCCGGCCACCAGCGAACCGAACATAATGACCAGCCCGATACCCGGCTGAATGCAGATAGCAGCCAGGAGAGCCTGCTTGAGTGTCCGGTCTATGGCGTTCATTGCGTTCATAGCGTTTATTGCGTCTATGGCGTTATTGTGTTATTGCGTCTGGTTGGTCGAGCTCGTCCTTCACAAGGTACGCCTTCCCGTATGATATTACGAGCCAAGGCGAAAGCCTGACTGTGTTGCCATTCCTCCTCGCTGCGAAGGATCGTCGATACCAAGACCCCATAGCGATCCATGAGCCCCCGCTCAACGTCCAGTACGGCTCGGGCGTGCGCTGATCGATGACCACCAGCATGTCATCATCAGACCCTTCCCCAGCGTCCCCTCGGCCCTGGAGCCAAAGAGCAGGATCTGCCGCACACGAGGCCCCAGCCCCTCTCAACTCCGTTGCAAATGTCCGCACTACTTGGTCCATGTGGCCTACCATGCCGGTTTCAGGTCTCCCGCAGCGTGCCCCACTGGTGCCAACACTTTAGGCCAAACGAGGGGTGGTGTCTATAGCGTCACCGAGTCGAGGGTTCAGTGAACAGCAACACGCCAAGGATGATCCCGGAGAAAGTCTAGTATCTCACCTCAGTGACGATATTGCCAATTAGCTGCGCCGAGTTGCGTTGCAAGTGGTTTCTACCCCATGACGACTTCGTAACTCGTCCCTTGAAGCTGAACATTTCTCTTCAGCTTATCACGCCCCCCAACCGCCAGCACCTCATCCACCCCACAAATAGGCATTGACGGCCCAATCCGTTCATGTGTACGTCATTGCGAGTACCCGAAGGGTGCGCGACAATCTCAGCGTAACACTCGCAATAACACATCCCAATCATACTTGTCCAACATAGGATTTTTGAAAGACCGGATTTGGACAGCAATCTTAAAATCTCCCCTCGCCCCTCTTTTCCAAAGAGGGGTAAATCCTCCCTTTGGCAAAGGGAGGTCAGAAGGGTTCTTCGATCACGTAAAGTTAGTATTTTGAGAGCGTTAATAAGTTGTCCGGCATCTGAACAAATGGATCGGGCTAACCCGTGGTGGACCTTAGCATCCATCATTGCGAAGACGCTGCCCGCTAGCTCCGCGTCAACCAACCGCTCAAACGTCTGTTTGGTCTGTGACGAGAAAGACCTGACAACAAGGACAAATGTAACAAGTACGTAAGTCAGCCGACGGCGATTGCCAATGACTGCGGGCGGTGACGCAGCGGGGCGAGGTGCTTCCTGAATCCGGTCAAGCGACAGCCAGCACGAGGTGGCCGACCGGCTCCGCAGCCGGCTTCACCTTGATTTCGATGTCGTAGCCAAGCCGGTTCAGGCAGTCCATCAGCTTGCGCTCGGATAAGTTGGAAAAGTCGCCGCGCATCATGCCGGACACTTTCGGCTGGGTGATCCCCATGCGACGGGCGGCTTCTTCTTGAGTCAAGCCCAGCTTGCGCACGGCCTGGGTGATTTTGATCACCAAGCCGGACTTGATCTTGAGCTTGTCGGCATTCGGCAGGCCCAGGTCAGCAAACACATTGCCGGAGCTGCTTTCCGCCTCGATACCATTAATGAGCCTTTTTTTCATTTCGTCGCTCCTTTGCAAGCGTTTTCGGCCACCTCAAGTACGCCGGTACCGCCGAAACCTTTGAGCACCTTCGCCGCGTCATGCTGATCGCCGCGCTGTGCGAAGTCCAGGGCATGGCCGAAGAACTTCCGCACGTCGGCAGGAAGCGCCATCAAATCCTTTTTGCTGCTCCCCACCCATTCGATCGGTTTTTCTTAGGAATGGCATGTGCTTATTATACCTGTACTGGTATAACCAAAGCAAGAAGACTTTCAGGGCTATCGGCGGGTTTCACGTTTCGGTCCCACGAAAATCACCATCGAGCAGCGGATGCGCGGCATCGCGCGGGGAGAGTACTAAGAACCCGCCATTGATCAGGCCGCCATCACCGCACGGCTTGCGTCATCGCGTCGATTGCGTCTGGGGGGTGCGGAGGTACGCGAAGCGTGATGCTACGGGGGAAGGCGTGCCACACGCTATTTAAACGATCGGAATGCCGATGGCCCGTTGGATAGCTTTTTCGATTTCAAGCATGAGCGATGGGCGCACCGTTCCGGCAAAGGGGCCGCGAAGGAGAAACGATTTATCCAGCGTGGTGATCTGCTCGCACTTGGCCATGGAGGTTTGCTTGAGGCCTCCCTCTCCGGCAGGCAGTTCGACATGGGTGGGCGCGGGCCGAAGGGTCGAGGTTACAGGCACCACAATGACATCGCTGGCCAGCCGATTGCGAACGTCCATTGACACAACAAGAGCGGGCCGATTTTTAGTGTCGGAAGGATGCCATGGGAGTTTGACCATGTAAATCTCGCCTCGGCCAGGATATGGCATGGTGGCTATTTATCCCAGATGTATTTGGCCGCGCGAGCGGAGGTTTTGGACCACGCTTCATTTTCTTTGCGCTCGGCCTTGGAGAGGGAAAGGTAATAATCCTCAACCTGGCGTTCAATCTGCTTCTGAGCGTGCTCCTGAAGCCACCGGCGAATGGCCTCTTCAACCAGGAGGCTTCGGGAGCGGTTCCCCGGGAGGTCAAGGAGGGCATCCAGTTGACGGACTACGTCCGGACTCAGCGTGACCGTGATCTTGGATTTTGGAGACCGATCTGTAACGGTAGGCATAGGAGACCTCTATTAAGTATGACGTTTGGTAAGATTGTGAGCCCTATGGATATAAATGTCAAGAAATGGGGGAACAGGTATATGGCGCTATCCCTCCCAGGCATGAAGATGCGGGTACCGACACCACCGGCGAGAATGACAACTTTCATGCGTCTATCGCGTCTGTTGCGTCATTGAGTCTGTTGCGTGCAGCGTGCGGCGTACGGCGCTGATTGCGTCTGCTTGGTCTATCTAGTCTATTTGGTCGGGTGGTCAGTGACGAAAAAGACGGAATAGACCCAAGATGGTCGGTTGCACGCATCGCTCTATCGTAGCGGAGCGAGCGCATAGCTCGTGCTCCGCCCGCCTTTCGGGTTGCGGACAAGGATACCGCGCTCGACGAGCGGCAGAATGTCACGGAGGGCGGTGTCCTGGGAACACTTGGCGAGCTTCGCATATTTCGATGTCGTGAGCTTACCCTCGAAGCCATCAAGGAGACGGTTGAGCACAAGGCGTTGCCGGTCGTTGATCGCAACACCGGCTAGCGCGTCCCAGACGCGCGCCTTGGCGAGGACTGCGGCCAGAGTGGTTTGTGAACCATCGATGGCGCGGCCCAGACAGCCGAGGAACCATTCCATCCAGGGCGTGATGTTCATCGTCCCCTTATGCGTCTCTTCAAGAATGTCGTAATACGCGTTACGCTCCTGCCGGATTTGCGCTGACATGCTGTAAAAGCGCTGCGGACTATTTTCTGAGCGCGCCAGGGCCATGTCGGCGATGGCGCGCGCAATGCGGCCGTTGCCGTCATCAAACGGGTGGATGGTGACGAACCAGAGGTGGGCCAGTCCAGCTTTCAAGACCGGATCACTGTCGGCGTTGGCATTGAACCACTCCAGGAACGCACGCATCTCCCCATCGACCCGTGGTGCCGGGAGCGCTTGATAATAGACGTGCTCCTTCCCAACCGGGCCAGAGACGACCTCCATCGGACCGGTGCTGTCGTCACGCCAGGCCCCTGCCCTGATTTTGGTCATGCCGGTGCGCCCGGTGGGAAACAGGGACGCATGCCACGCAAAGAGCCTTTCGGCGCTGAGTGGCTGGTCATAATGGCGCGTGGCGTCGAGCATCATTTCAACGATGCCCTCGACATTGCGGTCTGCGGGCTTGGAGGCGCCGATATCCAGACCGAGGCGGCGCGCAATCGAGGACCGGACCTGTTCAGCATCCAGCTTCTCGCCCTCGATGTCACTGCTCTTGAGAACATCGGACGTGAGGGTTTGCAAGACGGCCTCCTGGCGGAGATTGAATCCGAGGGCTTCCATGTGGCCGATCAGCCGACCCTGTCGGTGGCGAACGTCGGCGAGAGGCTCAGCGAACAGCTCGCGGTTCCAGTTAAACCGGGGCCAGTCCTTACGCTCATGGATATACATTCTACGCAGCTCCTGCGGAGATTATAGCGTGGAATCACCGCAGGAAGCAAGTATTCTACCATTGCGTCTATGGCGTCGATCGCGTCATTGCGTCTGTTGTGTCGGTGCAACAATGGGAGATTGCTTCACTTCGTTCGCAATGACAACTTTCTATCGCTGTTTTGGGGTCCACCTTAACAATCGGTGCCGTGCGGACTTGACAAGCTCATTAAAAGACAGGAGAATCGCCGCATCCGTCAAAGGTTTGGATGGTGGTATGTCGGTCAGTATGCTCAATGGTTGTGCTTCTCCAATAACCGTGTTGATCTTACCGATATGAGACAAACGATTAAAATTCTTCGTTACATGCCGCTACTGTTTTGTATCTGCCTCGCTCTCGTATCATTACTCGCTTTAATTCCAAGTACTTCCATTCCAAAGGCTTTTCAGTTTTGGGACAAGGCGCAACACGCTTTAGCCTACTCCATCCTTTCCATCATGGGATGTTTTGCTTTTCCGCAAAGATTGCGACCCGTTTTCTTTGGCTTAATAACTCATGGAGTTATCATTGAGGTCATGCAAGGCGCGCTTACTAGCACCCGTTTTGGTGACCCGCTCGACTTGCTGGCGGATGGTATAGGGGTTCTTATAGGCGTAATCGTATACGCCTTCCTATCACCAAAACTCACAGGCACGCTACAGTATTCACATTAGCGCCCATTCCGATCGTCGAGCGGACCGCCCAAACACTATGCCGTTGGTTGCGCTACGCGATCGGGCCGCCGCTAATCGGATAATTCAAAGAGAAGTGGGAGAAGAAATAGAGGGTGGACAGGAGACATTGGAATGAAATACGGATGGTCGTTTGTCGAGACGTGATCTCTCCCACGGTGTGAGCAACAACCACCCCTCGCCCGCCAAGCCGATTAACAGTCCGCGCCAGGTCCTGTTTGCGAGCCTGATCGGCACCACGATCGAGTTCTTCGACTTCTACATCTACGCCACGGCGGCGGTGCTCGTCTTTCCCCGTCTGTTCTTTCCGGCGTCCGATCCGACCGCGGCAACGCTCGCCTCGCTGGCGACGTTCGCAATCGCATTCGTCGCGCGACCGATCGGCTCCGCGGTCTTCGGCCACTTCGGCGACCGCATCGGCCGTAAGGTCACGCTGGTCGCCGCACTGCTCACGATGGGCGTGTCCACGGTCACCATTGGCGCACTCCCCGCGTACGACACGATCGGCATCGCTGCGCCGATCCTCCTCGCGTTATGCCGCTTCGGCCAGGGGCTGGGTCTCGGCGGTGAGTGGGGCGGCGCCGTGCTCCTGGCCGTCGAGAATGCTCCTCCCGGCAGGCGGGCGTGGTACGGCATGTTCCCGCAGCTCGGCGCGCCGATCGGATTCGTCTTCTCCGGCGGCATCTTCCTGGCGCTCTCCGCGTGGCTGACCGACGAACAGTTCTTTGCGTTCGGCTGGCGCATCCCCTTCCTGGCGAGCGCCGCGCTCGTACTCCTTGGCCTCTACGTGCGGCTGACGATTACCGAGACGCCCGTCTTCGTCAAGATCCTCAATCAGCGCGAGCGCGTGAAGGTGCCGCTACTGACCGTCCTCCGGCACCACACCCAAACGCTGTTCCTCGGGGTCCTGGTGTCCCTCACCGCGTTCGTCATCTTCTACCTGATGACGGTGTTCGCGCTGTCGTGGGGAACGAGCGCGCTCGGGTATAGCCGCGAACAATTCCTGATCATACAGTTGTTCGGCATCCTGTTCTTCGCGCTGACGATCCCGATCGGCGCTGTCATGGCCGAGCGGGGGCGCCGCCGCATGCTGATGTGGGTGAACGTTGGCATCGTCGTGTTCGGTCTGGTATTCGCGCCGATGTTCGCCGCCGGTACAGCGGGCGCGGTGATGACGATGGTCGTGGGGATGTGTCTGATGGGCCTCGTATACGGTCCGCTCGGCACGGTGCTGTCCGAGTTGTTTCCCGCGTCGGTGCGCTACTCTGGGAGCTCCATGACCTTCAACCTAGCCGGCCTCTTCGGCGCGTCGCTTACGCCCTACGCCGCCACCTATCTCGCCACGACATACGGATTGCAGTACGTGGGCTACTACCTTTCCGCCGCAGCGATCCTCTCGCTTGCGGGCCTGTACGCCACGCGCGAAACGAAAGACGACATTCTGTAATGGTAACTACTTAGGTGTTTTGGCGAAGGCTCCTTTCATGCTCCCACGTGTGCGTACGCGTCACGATGCGGCCTTACTTACGCAGGAATTGGTAGCCTCCTCGCTTGATTGAATCTACTGGGGGTTCATTCCCCGCGGCTTACCGCGAGTTCGTCATACCGGCGGAAGCCGGTATCCAGAGAGCCCGGCTGGATTCCGCCGTATCCAGTACGGGGCAGGCGTGTCAAGCACGGAATGACGGGCCAGAACAGAAGACGATACCCCGCAGCTTGCTGCGGGAGAAGTTCATTATCACCTGGAAGAGCCAGGCTTGCTCTTCTTTTCTTGTTTCACTTTTCGTTTTGCCTTTGGATCAAGCAGGGCCTTTTTCTGCGTTTCCCTTTTGCCTTTATCTTTTTTTCCACTTTCACCCATTACTGTTTCTCCTTTCGTAGAATTGAGTCGCACCGAACTGTCGCGTCGACAGCCCTTCTTTGAACATAGAGAGTAGCAGATGCGATCGGTGGGTGTCACCACCAAACACCTCCAATACGCCCGGAACGTCCTCGAAGCACTCTCGACGTCTTTGTCAGCGAGATTCTAAGAGGGCGTCAACAATTAACATTTACATCTACCAAAGCAACAAACCCCCTTCATCCCCCTTTCGAAAGGGGGAAAGAGGGGGTTTGTGCATTTGTCGGATCATGAATATGTACATGTTATTCTTTGACGCTGCCTAACAGCCTTCAGCCTTCAGCCTAAACACCTGAGTAGTTACGGTACAGCATAAGCCACAATTCGGAGGAACGGCTATTTCTCCACCAACCTCTCGTGGATTGCTGCGACCACGGCCCCGGTAGGATCGGGTGGGGTATACGTCCAGGTTTCGAACGTGTCGCTCAGCGGCTTGGCTGCGCCATAAGCAATGAGCGTGCCGATGATATTGCGATGGTAGATCTCAGTTGTACAGTTCCTCATGTCAACCAACAGTGGCTTGCCTGTGTAACTTGCTTCGGAGCACATGGAGACTGAATCCCCTGTAGCGACAAACACATCGCTATGGGCTAGCAGCGCGGGATAAACATCGGGGTCGATTTGTTGCCAGTCGAAAAAGCTGCGATCCGGGCCCGCGACCTCGTCCAGCAAGGCGGCCAGAGCTTCTTTCGGGGTTCGGCGGCTATTGGTGACCACCAGGCTCCCCTTGAGCGATGCGACGATGCTCGCGACCCGCCTGCCCAAACCGCGAGCATAGCCTTCGTTGAAGCCGAAGCAATAGCGGGTGTTGCCGCCCAGCAGTAAGCACACCAGGGGCCGGGCAACGTCGGCGAACATATCCCTGTGCCGGTGGAAAGCGTGGTCCAGCAGGCGGTCCGTCATCTTGTGCACCACGCCCACAGTGGTGACGATATTGGCGCCGCTCAACTGGGGGGAGGCGACCAAATCGTACTCCAGAAGGCGCATATCGAGTTCGTCCGGAAGGATGGACGCCAGGTACACGTTCAGCAGCCGCCCTTGGAATAAAGCCTTAATATCCGCGATAGGACCGATCGTGTCTTCTCCGGTCCCGCTCAACAGGATCACAGGTCTGGGTTTGCCATCCCGGCAGGCATCGCCATAGCGATTATCCAGCAGCCTGGCGTAGGCCCCGATGTCGCCGTTGGGCAACGGAATTATCTCGTAGTCGTAGCCCAGCCGCTCGGCCACGCCGAGGCGGGCATTTAACTCGCCGGTGTAGGCGCTGTCCACAATCCAGACCAGCGGCGTGTCAACGCCCATGCCTATGCTCCCACGTCTTGAGCGATGGCCATCGCCGCCACTGCGCCGTCGGCAATAGCGGTGACCACGGAGGGATGGTCGGGGTTGGCGACATCGCCTATGGCGTACACGAAAGGGAGCGACGCGCGCTTCGAGGCATCGACCCGCACATAGCCCTCGCCATTCCTTTCCAGCCCGGCCAAGGGGCCGAGCCCGACGAGGAATTCCGTATTCGGCGCGAAGCCAGTGCGGGCGAAAATCCGGTCAACCTCGATGCGTTCAGCCTTGCAATCGTTTCGGGCCAATGCAATGGCGATGCCGGCGGATCCTTGATGAAAACCGGTGATGAGCGCGCCGCTATGTTCCTGGATGCGCCCCTGTTGGATAAGCGCTTCCACGTCTTTACGCACCATGGGCTGCGCCGTGGGCCGCGAGCGGATTATCAAATGGGTGAGGGCAGTTCTGGAGGCCAGATCCTTGGCGGTGAAATGAGCGTTGTCGCCGCCGCCTATCACAGCCACCCGTTTTCCCTCAAGGGCTTCCATAGGTTCGAGATGGTCCAGAGGGAAAAACGATAAGAGGCCGGATTCATAAAGCGACAGGGCTCCCGGGATTGGGTGCAGGAGTTCCGATGATTTTACCCGCAATCCCGTAGCAATGACAAGTGCCCGCACAGACAGCGATGCCGTGCGATTCTCGCCTTCCCGTACGACCAGGCTGAAACTGGAATCTTCCACCATAACGGATACGGGCCGGACACCAAGGCGGACTTCGATGGCTTCATCTACAACATGCCTGCCGTACAGCTCAGCGAGCGCAGGCCCCGTCTGTCCCGGGATGCCCAATATCCACCGGTTTATCCGGTTTATCCTTAACAATTGCCCGCCCAGCGCCGGGCCTGGCTCGATGATAACAGGCGAGAAACCCAGATGCTTCAACCATAGCGCGCAGGACATGCCCGCCGCTCCGCCGCCCAGGATGGCGATGCTTCGAGAGGAATGAAGGCCACTATTCATGTACGCGCCCCACGCCCCCCCCGATTCTCGGACACTGGTCGGCGTGCCATTTCGCCGAAGAAGTGCGTCAGGCCGGCGACGAAGAGTATTCCTCGTAGCTTCCCTTGAAATCCACAATCTTGCCGTGCTCGAAGTGCCACATCCGCGTGCCCACTTCTTCGAGCAGGTCCTGGTCGTGCGTGACCAGCAGCACGGTGCCCTCGAACTTCTGAAGCGCCACGTTCAGCGCGTTGATGGATTCCAGATCGAGATGGTTGGTGGGCTCGTCCAGGACTAGCACGTTCGGTTTCAGCAGCATGATGCGGCAGAACAGCAGCCTGGCGGTCTCGCCGCCGGACAGTGCTTCGGTCGGCTTGTGGCCTTCTTCGCCGCTGAACAGCATCTGTCCCAGCAGCCCGTGAATGTCCTGCCGTGACGCATCCGGATCGTAGCTGTGCAGCCAGTCCGCCGCCGTACGCCCCTTCTCGATCTCTCCTGTGTGGTCCTGTGGAAAGTAGCCGATCGACGCTTCGTGCCCCCACCTCACCTTGCCGCTGTCTACATCGGAAGGGGATGCCGGAAAGTTGGGCGCATCGGCCAGCAGCGCCTTTAGCATGGTGGTTTTGCCGGCCCCATTGCGGCCGACGAGCACGATCTTTTCACCACGATTGACGATGGCGCTGAAGTCGGAAATGACAGGACTGTTAGTGAAGCCCTTCGACAGTTGCTCGAATTCCAGCGCAACCTTTCCAGACGGCCGTTTCATCGAGAATTTGATGTACGGACGCTGAATGTTCGAACGGGCCAAATCGGTCAGCCGCAGCCGTTCGACCTCCTTGCGCCGCGATGTGACCTGGCTCGCCCGCGTGCCCGCCCCGAATCGCCGGATGAATTCCTGCAACTGCTCGATCTTCTTTCCCCGTTGCACGTTCTCCGACTCGATCTTCGATCGAATCTGCGTCTTGGCGACAACCATGTCGTCGTAGCCACCGGTATAGGTGATGATAGTCTGATAGTCTATGTCGGCGATATGCGTGCAGATGTTGTTCAGGAAATGGCGGTCGTGCGAGATGACGATGAGCGTGCCGTCGTACCGGCCAAGGAGTTCCTCCAGCCAATGAATCGAATCCAGATCCAGGTGGTTCGTCGGCTCGTCGAGCAACAGCGCTTCCGGGTGGCCGAACAAGGCCTGCGCCAGCAACACGCGCACCTTCTGCCCGCCCTGTAATTCCGACATCTTCACGTCGTGGCTTTCGTAGGCAATGTCGAGCCCCTGCAGCAGCACGGCCGCGTCACTATCCGCCGAGTAGCCGTCTTCGTCGCCGACGATGCCCTCGAGCTCGCCGAGACGCATGCCGGCCTCGTGAGTCATCTCCGGCTGCGCGTAGAGTTCGTCGCGCTCCTGAAGGGCTGCCCACAGGCGTTTGTTGCCCATGATGACGGTGTCGATCACGCGGAACTGGTCGAACGCGTATTGGTCCTGACTGAGGACACCGAGCTTACGAGGCTTGGACACCGTGCCCCGCTGCGCATCGATCTCTCCGGTAAGCAGTTTCATGAAAGTCGACTTGCCGGCACCGTTGGGGCCCGTAAGGCCGTAGCGCCGCCCTGCGGAAAATGTGGTCGTGACGCCTTCAAACAGGACTTTCGAGCCGAACCGCATGCACACGCCGTCTACTGATATCATGATTCTCCTATTATAGCAGGAATGACAAATATTTCCAGGATATGCAACGCCTCCAAAAGCTTAGTGAGCCCCTCACGCGCGCTCGCCTGTGATACGGGAATCAAGCTTCTCCCAGCGAGCATAGGTGTCGTGAAGCTCATTTTTCAGAATTTCGAGACGCGCGAGCGCTTCTGTGATGGAATCGGCCGGCTGACGGTAAAAGTGGGGGTCGGCGATCGAGGCGGTCAATTGCGCTTGCTCCCGTTCCAGGGCTTCGATCTGCACCGGCAACTGATCGAGTTCCTTTTGCTCGCGATACGTCGGTTTCTTCCGGGTCGCCATCGTCACCAGTGGTTCCGCAGTGCGTTCCGCTATCGCCGGCTGCGGCTCGGCCGCCGTCTCCCGGGTGCCGCGCTGCCGCAGCCAGTCCTCGTATCCCCCGACATACTCCTGCACATGTCCGCCGCTTTCGAAGACGAGCGTGCTCGTGACGACGTGATCGATAAACGCGCGATCGTGGCTGACGAGCAGCAGCGTTCCCGGCCACTCGATGAGATGCGATTCGAGCAATTCCAATGTCTCGATGTCGAGATCGTTTGTGGGCTCATCGAGGATAAGGACGTTGGCGGGTCGCGTGAACAGGCGTGCCAACAGCAAGCGATTTCGCTCTCCGCCCGACAATGCCTTTACCTTGGCGTACGCTCGCTCAGGTGGAAACAGAAAATCGCGAAGATATCCGTGGATGTGCTGCGTGCGACCGTTCACCGTGACCGTGTCGTTTCCATCACCGACCGTGTCAAACACCGTGCGCTTGGGATCGAGTTGCTCGCGTTGCTGATCGTAATACGCCACCTGGACGTTAGTGCCGCACTCAACTTCACCCGTGTCGGGCGTAAGTTCGCCAATCAACATTCGAAGCAGGGTCGTCTTGCCTGATCCATTCGGCCCGATCAACCCCACACGATCGCCGCGCATCACACGTAACGACAAATCTCGGACGACGGCCTTTTCGCCGAACGACTTCGAGATACCGGTGGCCTCGAACACGAGCTGGCCGGAACGTTCGCCGATCTCACCCTGCAGACGCACATTGCCGATCAGCGCTCGCCGGGCGGCCCGCTCCTTTCGCATGGCCTCCAGTGCGCGAACCCGCCCTTCATTCCGCGTACGTCGCGCCTTCACGCCCTGGCGAAGCCACACCTCTTCCTCAGCCAGACGCTTGTCGAACTTATCGTTCTGGACGGCTTCGTTCGCGAGCCATTCCTCCTTCTTGTGGAGAAAGGTCTCGTAGTCGCCTGGCCACGACGTCAATTTGCCGCGATCCATTTCTACGATCCGTGTTGCCAGATTCTGGAGAAATACCCGGTCGTGGGTAACAAACACCACCGCACCTGCGTACGTCTTGAGAAATTCTTCGAGCCAGCTCATGGCTTCGATGTCGAGATGGTTCGTGGGTTCGTCGAGCAGAAGGAGCTGCGGCTGGGCCACCAGCGCCCGTGCCAGCAGTACGCGCCGCCGCCAGCCGCCTGACAAGGTGTCGACGATGGCATTGGCCGAGAGGTCCAGACGCTCGATCACGGTTTCCACTCGCTGCTCAAGGCGCCACCCGTCACGCTTTTCGAGTTCATGCTGCAGCGTGCCCAGCTTTTCGAGCGAGATGTCGGTGCATCGTTCGGCCACCTCTACCGCCGCGTGATGGTAGGCGGCCACCAACTCGCCGAGGTTGCCGAGCCCTTCCGCGACGACGTCGAAGACGGGCCGGTTGGACGCCAGGGGAACATCCTGCACGAGCCGCGCGACCCCAATGTCAGGCTGTCGCCACACGGAGCCGCTATCGGGGGTCTGATCTCCACTGAGGATCTGGAGCAATGTGGATTTGCCGGTGCCGTTCCGGCCGATCACGCACACACGTTCGCCGGCTTCGACCTGCAGACTTGCGTCGTCGAGTAGCGGGACGTGTCCGAACGCGATGGAGACGTGATCGAGCGAAACGAGTGCCATCGGTGAACCTAGCCTTGCAGCTTGAGAGATTGCATGAGTGAAGACCTATTGCGTGTGTGATGCGCCGAGACCGGCCGCGCGCCCCGTCGCCCACGCCCAGAGGAAGTTGTAGCCGCCGATCGGTCCGAAAGCGTCGAGCATCTCGCCGCACAGAAACAAACCCTTGTGAATCTTGCTTTCCATCGTCTCCGGATCGATCTCCGACAGACGCACGCCACCGCCGGTGACTTCGGCTTTCCTGTACCCCTCGTCTCCCGACCACGGTAGTTCACCGCGCACGAGGATTTCGATGAGACGGAGCCGCTCATCGCGGGTCAGTTGCGAGAGTGGTTGATAGAGATCAATCCTGACGAACTCGATCAGCGCTTCGGCGAGTCGACGAGGTAAATGAGCCGCCACAGCGTTCAACACCGTTCGAGAACCACGTGGACCGAGAGCCGATTCCCAATCCTTATCGTTCAATGACGTCCAGTTCACAACGAGACGTGCGGGAGAGTCCATCTCGGCGCGTGAGCGCACGGCAACATGAGACACATCGAGTACGGCGGGCCCGCTGTAGCCGTGATGGGTGAAAAGAAATCCTCCTGTCGACGTGGACTTCAAGGTTCCCGCGTGGGCGGTTAGTGTGACCGGCAGCGAGATTCCCGAGAGCTTGGCGAACGGCGCGCTACCCGCAGTGTCCGACTTTAGCCGGACCGTCACCGTCAGCGGAGTCAGCGCGGGGTAGGTTCGGTTGATCGTGTGTCCCAGCGTCGCGACGATATCGAGCCCAAGGCCATCGCTTCCCGTGCTGGGGACGGAGCGGCCCCCCGTGGCGATAACGACGGCATCGGCCTGCAGAGAAGGTCCTCCCTGCCGCTCGATCTGCCAGCCGTTGCCAGTAGGGAGCAATCCGTCGACCAACGCGCCGGTCTCGATTAAGACGCCTCTGGCACGTGCGAGCGCCAGCAACCTGTCGCGAACATCGCACGCACTCTCAGATTGTGGAAACAGCTTAGACGACTCTGGTTCTTCCATCAGGGGGATCCCGGCTTCGCCTTCGAAGAACGCGATCTGCTCGCCTAGCGGCCAGGAGCGGAGCATCTTTCGAAGGGTGTGGGGTGAAGAATCGGTAACGAAGCGCGACTCATGAACGATGGCAGGCAGAATGTTGCACCGGCCGCCCCCGCTAATGAGAATTTTGCGTCCGCCGTCCTTCGTGCGCTCGAGGAGCAACGTCTCGGCGCCGCTAGAGGCCGCAAAGATCGCGGCCATGGTCCCCGCCGCCCCTGCTCCAATTACGACAACGCGCTTCATCGCGGTGAGTCGGGCTTCACGTCATGCCGGCGAAGCGTTAAGTTGAAGCGTCCGGCCAGGACGAGTTCCGCTGGTGCCACACTCAGAGCGATTAGCGATACGCCGTGATAGCGGAGACACGGAAGTCTGCCGAAAATGAGCGCGTGGCCAGACCCGAGCGGCAGCGCTCGACAAGATCACACTCATGAGAGTAGGAGTGTCGCCTGGAACCGGCTGTTGGACTTTACTTGGTTGACACCTTGCTGCGTGTTGCAACAACAGAAGGTCGAAGCAACCGTTCGCCTCGCATGGCATGCAGAATATAGACACGCGAACCCTCTTCCCGATAGAAGATCCGGCATGGCGGCTCGACGATCTGTCTGTAGCGCCACCCCTTTAGTTCCTGTGGCTTGGAACCGCTCTTGGGATGATCAGCAAGCTGACCCACGTGCCGAAATACGTCCCGAACTAACATCTTAGCCGCTTCCGAATTGTCCAATGCGATGTAGTCGGCGATGGCATCCAGGTCGCTAAGCGCAGGCTCGGACCAAATTACTTCAGCCATCGATTCATGCGCTTCTTGGCCTGCGCATGAGTGAGCGTACGCCCTTCCTCAACAGCTTTCTCCCCACGCGCGATTCCCTCGAGCAGACTCATCCGACGCTGCAAGGTCTCGTAGGTTTCGACGTCCACCAAGTAGGCGCTTGGTACGCCGTGCTGCGTAATAAGGATCGGCTCCTTGTTCCGTTCCAGCTCGGAGAGAAGCTCTGTGGCTTGGCGCTTCAGTGTTGTGACGAGCTCGGTTCGCATAGTAGTGATACTATAGTAGCACTATGATCTTCGCAAGCCCTATTCGGCCCAACGTATGAATCAGCCGCTTCGGATGTCGATAGGCTTCCGAAACGTCTACATCCAATCGTTATGCGTGGGTCGTCATCTTACATTTGCCGTATACGAATTCGGGATCGAGATCAACTCCACTGTCCCATTCAATGGTGTCGAAGGCAACCCGGACGCACTTGAAATGCTCATACTCTCTTATCCTTCGAAACACCCCAAACTCGAGATACGGTTTCATATCAAGCATACCGTGTTCGCCATTATCGAACGCGATAGCAAGCGTAAAGTCTTCATTGGGAACTACCTTTGACATAGACGGGTACATGGTCTCTGCTCCTCACTGAAGCAGTTGAATCTTGAACGGGTTTTCTACATTCATGATGAGATTCAAGTCTGCCATCAACTCCTCCTGGTGAAGTTCTACCCACGCCAGGACCAGTTTCTGTTGCCTTCGGGGCAGATTGCCGTCAATGATTTCGCACATGCGAATGTCCACCGATGCCTTATACTCGTTGTAGTAGACGTGGAATGCGATGGATTGTGCTCGCCAGGGGCAAAATACATCCGAACAATTATGCCATAAAACATCGAGATCGTTGGCGCTCACTTATCTCCTGGTCCGCATAACGGCATTGCGTGTCAGCAGCAGGCGGAGGCGCGAGCGTGCCCGCGTGGACAACCGTCTGATGCAGCCGCCTGATGGCCGGCACAGTGTTTACAGCCAAAAGCGGCACAGACAAAAAGCTTATTACTGCAAAACAGTAGCATGTTCCCTATTATTTCATCGTCACCTCCTGTACCGGAGGTGTCATACGTAGCGGCAGAAGCGTGTCGATCTGACTATTCAGGCGCGTGCCGTTGAGACCGACCTGGCCCGAGCCCCTCAACCCGCCTGGTCAGGGCGTTGCCTGAAGCGAAGAAAGGGGAAGGGGGCTATGCTCACTTTGGTTTGCGATCAAACGCCGATCTGTTCCGCGGCCAATTCTGATCCGCGTACACGGGCCTGAATTTTGGCAAAGGCGGTGACGCGGGCGGTAGCGATGTCGTCGCTGAATGGGGAAAAGCCGCAGTCATCGGTTGTGCCTAGCTGGGCCACGGGAATGTACTCAGCGGCCATCAACACCCGATCGCGCACCGTTTCGGCGGATTCCACTTCCTCATCGATAACATTAATCACCCCCACGTAAATACGCTGATGGGGCTTGAGATGCTCACAGATCACACGCAACGCGCGTTCTGGATGTCGCTCGCTGGCCATTTGCATATAGAAACACCCCACATCGAGCGTCATCAGGAGTGGGATCAGCTCGCCATAATCCACATCCGCGCTGTGGGTCGAGTCGTGATCACCGCCGGGGCAGGTATGCACGCCGATGCGTTGCCGATCCTCCGCTGTGAAGTGGGAAAGCACCCGATTGTTGAGGTCAATAAACTGCTGCAACAAGCGCTTAGAAGAATCCAGCTTGATCGCAAGCCGCGCCTCCGTGAAGTCAATTTGCACATCGTAGGCGCCGTTGTCGAAACAACCGCGGATATCGGCAACGGCGTGCCGCACTAAATCGTCCAGGAATTGCGCCTGCGGGTAACCGTCGATCCCATCAGCCGGATAGAGCAGCGACATGGCGGACGCCGAAATGACCGCCTGCTTCAGGGGCTTGGAGGCAAACTTTTTGGCACGGGGCAGACACGATCCGGCATAGGCGCCATAACGGAATGGCCCCCTGATCAGACGCGGCAGTTGGCGCGTATGACCATCCTCAAAAGGGATAATCATGCCATCAGGGGCAAGATTGTCCAGGCCGGCCAAGGGATAGGTGGCGAAACTTGGCTTGGTCTGTTCGCCGTCGGTGATGATAGGAGAACCGGTGGCTTCGAACTGCTCGATGGTTTCGCGGACCGCCTCATCGAAGAGGGTATCCAATTTCTCAGCCGAAAGCGTCCCTGCCGCGAAGGCCTGCATCGCTTCTTGCAACTCCCGCTGGCGCGGCACGCTACCAATCGGTTCAGTGGGAATAGGCATGGGGTTTCTCCTTGTGCGCCGGGATAAACCGGCGAGGTGTTGTGAATGAAAGAGTTATACGCTAAAGGCGTAGCGACCCACACCGACCCCGAGTCGGGTTAGCGTAGCGTAACCCGACAATCCGCTTCCATCACTCATGCCCCACCCCCTCGAAATCTATCGCACCCTGTCCCCAATCCGCTGGATAAACCCCGCCGCAACATACCGGCGAAAGCTGGAATACGGCCACTCTATCGCCAATGACATAAGTCCGTGTTTGACTAGATTGAAATACATGCACGCCGGTATCGCGTGCGCTTCGTCGGGTTACGCTGCGCTAACCCGACCTACTGCCTGCCATGATCGCCCTCTTAGCAACCGAAAGGCGTGTTAAGGTTGACCAAGAGTAGATCCCCCTTTGTCTTCATATCATGTAGAAAGCCGAGCTATTCATTTGCCGCTCTTGCCTTTTAAGACCAGGCGGATCGGTGCGCCGATAAATGCGTACGCTGCCCGAAGTTGGTTGACCAGATAGCGCCGGTAGGGGACCCGTACACCGCTAGGGTCGCTCACGAAGAGCAGAAAGGTTGGGGGAGGATTGGCGGCTTGTGTAGCATAGCTAAATCTAACAGGACGCTTACCGTGGGCAGGCGGGGGGTACTTCCGGGTCGCCTCACCGATGAGTTCGTTGATCTGGGGGGTTGGTACCCGGTGTGAACGCCACTGCGCGACGGTCTGAAGCAGAGGCAACAGCGTGAGCACTTGATAGCCGCTGAGGGCCGAGACGAATGCGATAGGTGCGTAATCCAGGTGCCTCAGTTGATCGCGAATCTGCAGCGTGAACTCTTGCCGGGCATCGGCGCCAGGCGGCATCAGGTCCCACTTATTCGCGACAAGGATGGCGCTGCTTCCGGTATCCTGGACGTAGGCGGCAATCTTAGCGTCCTGGTCTGTGATCCCTACTTGCGCGTCCACCAGGATTAAGGCGACGTCGCTCCGCTCAATGGCCCTGAGCGCCCTCGCCACACTGAACCGCTCCAATGGCTCGTGGACCTTGCTTCGCGACCGGAGTCCTGCGGTGTCGATCAGGATGTACGGGGTGTCATTGTAGGCAAACGGGGTGTCGATCGCATCCCTCGTTGTGCCCGCCTGCTCGCTCACGATGACACGCTCCTGCCCCAACAGCGCGTTGACCAGCGATGATTTTCCCACATTCGGGCGACCGACCACCGCCACACGGATGGCTTTCTCCTCGGGTGCGACATCTGTCTGCGGCAGCGCCTCGACGATCAGGTCGCAGAGCTCCGCAACGCCCAGGCCATGCTCGGCGGAGACCGGGCAGATTTCGTCGAATCCCATCCGAAAGAATTCAGACGCCAAAACCTCGTGGGTGGGCCGATCGACCTTATTCGGCACTACGACTATACGGGCGCGTACATCGTGCCGAAGCGCCCTGGCGATCTCCTCGTCCAGCGGGGTCAGCCCCTCGCGGGCATCAACCACAAAGACGATGAGGGCGGCCTCCTGGACCGCCATCTGGACCTGGGCGAGCACCTGAACCGCCAGACCGCTTTTGACGCCCGGCTCGAACCCCCCGGTATCACCGAGCAGGAACGCGCAGCCTTTCCACTCGATCGGCGCGTACTGCCGGTCTCTGGTTACGCCTGGCTTGTCGAGTACAATCGCCCTTCGCCCGCCCACCAGCCGGTTGAACAGGGTCGATTTGCCCACATTGGGCCGACCAACGATCGTGACCACAGGAAGGGGCATCGCAGTTCTCTCCAATCGGATACGTTATCGTGGAATAACTACTTAGGTGTTTAGACTGAAGGCTGAAGGTTATACATTAACTCGCAAGGCACAAATCAAGCCATTTAAGACCTTCGCGGTCAACTTCATGAGTTGAGTACCATCGTGCCTCGCCTGAGGTAATCGAGCCCGGACACAATCGTGACCGCTGCCGTAAGATAGATAAGCCCCGGCACGTAGGGCTCTACCCCGCCGGCCACACGGGAAATGAGCGTCGCCAGCACGGTCAGCATTTGCAGACCTGTCGTACACTTCCCTATCCAGGAGACAGAGACCGTTGCCTTGCCTTTGACGATGTAGATAACCAGGAAACCGCCAACCACTATCAGGTCCCGGCTGACGGCAATGATGAAGAGCCACTTGGGGATCTGGTGCAGGTATACCAGCGTCATGAAAGTGGCAAAGAGCAGCAGCTTGTCGGCCAGCGGATCCAGGATCATCCCCAGCTCTGTCCCCTGGGACCTCGAACGCGCGATGAAACCATCCAGGGCGTCGGTGATCCCTGCCAGCACAAAGATCGCCAAACCAAGTCGCCAGTACTTGTAGACCATCAAGATCGAGATGACAGGCGCCATCAGGATCCTGAAGATCGTGAGGCTATTGGCAAGATTCATCAGCGACAGGGCCACGCAACAGCCGCTTCTATCGGGGCATGATCCGTCGCGGGCGTCAGCTTCTCTTGGACTACCTGTCGCAGACGATCCATACCATACCCGGTCAGAGCGGAGCACGCCACCCGGGGGAATGCGCTCTTGCCGGACACAAAGGATGGCGCAATCCCGTTCGCCAAAAGATCGACCTTGTTCAAGGCCTCAATGATCGGCTTGTCCGAGAGGCCGAGATCGCCCAAGATCGCGTCTACGGCTTGCTTCTGCTCCATCATCTGGGGATGGCTGGCGTCGATCACGTGCAGCAGAAGATCGGCCTCGTTGAGTTCCTCCAGTGTGGCCTTGAACGCCGTCACCAATTGCGCGGGGAGGCGCCGGATGAACCCCACGGTATCGGAGAGCAGAAAGCTGAATCCGTCGGCCGTGGTGACCCGACGCAGGATGGGATCAAGCGTCACAAAGAGCGCGTCGTTGGTCCGAACATCCGAGTGCGTGAGGGCATTGAAGAGCGTCGACTTGCCGGCATTGGTGTAGCCGACCAGGGCCACGATCGGGATCGCATGACGCTTTCTAGGCCGCCGCAAGAGGGCCCGATGCCGACGGACCTTGGTGAGCTCATCCCGGATCTTCGCCATTCGTCGGCGGATCGTCCGACGGTCGGTCTCCAACTGGGTTTCGCCTGGACCACGGGTCCCGATTCCGCCGCCAAGGCGCGACAGCTCAACCCCTCGCCCGACGAGGCGCGGCAGCAGGTAGTCGAGCTGAGCCAGCTCCACCTGGAGCTTACCCTCCCGGCTCCTCGCGCGCTGGGCGAAGATGTCCAGGATGAGCAAGGGGCGATCGACGGTCTTGCAGCCGGTCAGTTCCTCCAGGCTTCGCTGCTGCGAGCCAGACAACTCCTCATCAATCACCAGCAGATCGATCTTCCCACTCCACTCCGCCTTGATCTCCTGCGCCTTGCCCTTCCCGATCAGATAGCGCGGGTCCGGTGCGTTCCGGTCTTGCAGGATCGTTCCCGCCACAAGGGCCCCAGCCGACTCCGCCAGCCGGGCAAGCTCGACGAGCGAGTCCTCGGCCTCCCATCTGGGGTCGCGCTTGCAATGTATCCCTACCAGTAGTGCCCGTTCCCTTCGGTCACTAAGCTGTGCGCTTACGATCATCGCCATCATTGCCATTCCCAAAACCCTCTCGATAGGCCTTGGCGCTCGCAAATTGCCGGTAGAGCCCTTCCCCGTCTTCGGCGTTGATCATCACAGTCAGGTGGTCAAGGGCAGCCTGGAATTGTCCGATCATCTTCAGGATCGGTTGGCGATTCGCCAGGCAGATATCGCGCCACATGACCGGATGGCTCATGGCCACTCGCGTGAAATCTTTCAGACCGCCTGCCGCGAATTCTCGCAGATCATCGCCGCCATCAGCTAAATCGAGCATCGCTCCCATCAGCGCATACGAGACGACATGCGGCAGATGGCTGACCGCCGCGAAGATATCATCATGGCGAGTCGGGCTCATCTCCAGCACCTCTGATCCTATGGCCCTCCACAGGGTGCGTACCCGCAGGACGGCGGCAGGATCGGTAGAGGCGCTCGGGGTAAGCACGCACTTGCTACCAACGAACAGCTCGGCCGACGCCGCGTGCGGCCCGGACTTCTCCCGCCCGGTAATCGGGTGGCCTGGCACTCCATTGCCGCCTGGCAGTAACCGCTCCATCACTGCTGCCACTAACCCCTTCACGCTCCCCACATCCGTCACCACCGCGCCGGAATCCAGATGCGGGACAATCCGCTTAATGGTCGGCTCCATCGCGCCTACCGGCACGGCCAGAAGTACGATGTCGGCCCCTTCTACAGCGACCGCGGCGTCCGCGGCGGCCCAGTCCACCACACCCAGCGCGACGGCCTGCGCACAATGGTCCGGATCTTCGTCGGCTCCACGAATCTCTCCGGCCAGACCGCGGGCGCGACAAGCCAGCCCCACACTTGCACCGATCAGGCCCAGGCCAATGATCGCAAGTCGCTGTACGAGTGGTGAAGACGACGAGGCAGCAGCGCCAGGCGGCTCGATCCTTGACGCTACCGTCACAGCGACCGTCCTACTGCCTGGGCCACCTTGCTGAGATCGTTCATCAGTTTCTCGAATGTGCTGGGCAGCAGAGCCTGGGGCCCATCAGACAGGGCGTCCTCCGGGTGGGGATGAACCTCTACCATGATGCCGTCGGCGCCGGCCGCCACCGCGGCCAAGGCCATTGGCGCGACCAGGTGCCACTTACCTGTCGCATGGCTCGGGTCGACAATCACCGGCAAGTGCGACAGCCTCTTGATCAGGGGGATAGCCGACAGATCCAAGGTGTTGCGGGTGGCGTCTTCAAAGGTCCTGATCCCGCGTTCACAGAGGATGACGTCGTAGTTACCCTCCGACAAGATGTACTCGGCTGCGAGCAAGAGGTCTTTCACGGTACAGCTTAGCCCCCGCTTCAAGAGGACCGGCTTTCGACGGCACCCAACCTCTTTCAGGAGCCTGAAGTTCTGCATGTTCCGCGCCCCGATCTGGACCAGATCGGCGCACTGATAAACCTGGGGGGCGTCCCGGGGATCCATGAGCTCGGTGGCGATCGGCAGGCCGGTCTCCGCCTTGGCCTCTGACAAATAGGTCAGCCCCTCTTCACCAAGACCTTGAAAGGTGTACGGGGAGGTCCGGGGCTTGTAGGCGCCGCCTCGCAGGATGTGCCCCCCTGCATCCTTCACGCACCTGGCGACCTGAAGCAGGCTATCTCGATTCTCAACTGCACACGGCCCGGCCATGACCACTACCTGCTTGCCGCCGACCAGCACCCCGTCGATGTTGACGATGGTGCCCTCAGGTTTAAATTCACGGCTAGCCAGCTTGTACGGCTTCAGCACGGGCAGGACCTGTTCCACAAAGGGGAAGGCCTCTAACGGCCGATCCTGCAAAACCCGCTCGTCGCCGATCGCGCCGATGATAGTTCGCTCCGTCCCTTTCGAGATGTGGGCGGCCAAGCCGAAGCCTTCGATCTTCTTGACGACCAAGGCAATCTCGGCCTCAGTCGCATGCGGTTTCAAAATGATGATCATTTTTTACGCCTCCAGTTATCAGCCATCAGCTTTTTCCCTGCCTGCTAATCGCTGATTGCTGATGGCTGCCTTTTTGAAGCACACTTCTCAGCGCGTCGATGAATCGTTCGTTCTCCGGGGGCGTCCCTATGGTCACGCGGATGTGGGTCTTCAAGTGGGCTCCCCCCAGTGGGCGTACGATGACGCCCATTCGGAGCAGCGCATCCGCCACTACCCGTCCGTCGCGATTGACATCGATCAGCAGAAAGTTCGTTACGGACGGCGGGAACTGAAGCCCCAGACGATGCAGCTCGCTGGACAGGTACGCCTTTCCCAGCTCATTGAACATTCGGCTATTGGTGACGTGGTGCTCATCCTCTAGGGCAGCCAACGCTGCTCGCTGGGCCAGGGCGTTGACGTTAAAGGGTGCCCGAATCCGCTCGAGTAGTTCCACTATCGACGGCGGCGCCATCCCATACCCGATCCGGAGCCCTGCCAGACCATAGATTTTAGAGAAGGTCCGAAGGACGATCGCCCAGCGCCCCTGCCGGACGTACGTCAGGGAATCCGGAATCATCTCCTGCGGGACGTACTCGATGTATGCCTCATCGATGACCACTATGACCTCTGCCGGGAGGGCGTCCATAAAGGCAGTCAGCTCCGTTGGCCCTACAGCCGTGCCTGTGGGGTTGTTGGGATTGCCGACAAACACCATCTTGGTCCTGGGGGTTACGGCCTTCGCCATAGCCTCAAGGTCGTGGGTCCACGCCTTCAGCGGCACGCGGATCGTGGTACACCCCTGCAGATGGGCCAGCATCCCGTAGATGACAAATGCCGGATCAGCGATGACTACTTCGTCTCCCGCGAGCAGGAAGGCGCGGGCCATCAGCTCTAAGACCTCGTTACACCCGTTCCCTAGGACCAGATGGTCTGGTGTCAGTCCAAGGCGAGCGGCCAGCCGCGCCTTCAGGAAGTAGCCGCCGCCATCGGGATACCTGTGGGCCTCCGGTAGCGCTTCTCGTAAGGCGCGAAGTGCCAGCGGCGAAGGGCCCAGGGGGTTCTCATTTGACGCCAATTTGATGGCCCCTGTGATCCCAAACTCACGCTCCACCTCCTCAATTGGCTTCCCGGGGGTGTAAGGTGCGAGCCCATGAAGGTATGGCGAGGCGAGCTCTGCCAACGACTTGGCCATGATTCTTACGGTTCTCCTAGGTCTCGATGGAGCTTCCCCTGGGGTACGAGCCGAGGACCTTCAGGAACAGACACTCCTCTTTCAGTAGCGCGAGCGCCGCCTTCACAGGCTCGTCGGCAACGTGTCCCTCAACGTCCAAATAGAAAACGTACTCCCAGGCTTTGGTCTTGGATGGTCTGGACTCGACCTTGGTCAGGTTGATCTGATGCTTCGCGAAAGGTTCCAGGATACGATACAGCGCCCCTACCCGGTCTTTGATCGAGAACATCACGGAGGTTTTATCGCGATGAGTTGGTGTAGCCGGGGTCTTACCAATTATCAAGAACCGTGTGAAATTACGCGGGGTATCCTCTATCTTTCGAGAAATGACTTTAAGTTTGTACAGGCTAGCAGCCAATTCACTCGCAATCGCAGCCGCTGTCGGCTCTTTTGCTGCGAGCTTTGCCGCCGCCGCAGTACTCGACGCCTCGAAGAGCGGCACTCGCAGCAGATTTGCCTCCAGCCATTTTCGGGACTGAGCGAAGGCATGCGGGTGCGAGTAGATCTTTTTCACCTTCCTCAGATCGCCTGATTTGGACAGGAGACTGTGGGACACTTCCAGGAGAATTTCTCCACTGATCTTCAGGTCCGATTCCATAAATGTATCCAGGGTATGGCTGACCACACCTTCACTGGAGTTCTCAATGGGCACCACCCCGTACTCGACGTTTCCCTTTTCTACCTCGGCGAAGACATCACTGATTGAGCGAACCGGCACGAATTGGGCCGATACCCCAAACCGCCGCGTACAGGCCAAGTGGGTAAACGTCCCTTCCGGGCCAAGGTAGGCCAGCTTTAACGGACCCTCCAGGGATCGACAGGCTGAGATGATCTCGCGAAAAACAGGCCGAATCGCGTGAATGGGAAAGCGCCCCGTATTCTCCAGCATCAGACGGGTAAAGATCTCCTCCTCGCGTTGCGGCACGTGGAGGTCCATATTCGCCTTAGCCTTTTCCTGCCCGACTCTGAACACAACCTCGGCTCGCTCACCGAGCAGCGATACGATCTTCGAATCGATCTGATCGATCTTATGCCGTAACCTCGCAATCTTCATCAGGCTCCCCAGCCCAGGCAGGGGCGCACGCTACCCACGCCGCCACCATGCCCCATCAGGCAGTTCCCAGTCCCACCACGCGACGGATGCTGGCCAGTTCCCCGAGGTTGAGTCGTCGCCAGCACCCTTTGGCCAGTTTCCCCAAGACGAGGGGCCCAATACGAACCCTCTGGAGTCGAATTACCGGGTACCCAATAGCATCGCAGAGCCGTCTGATCTCGTGATACCGTCCTTGTTGTACGATAAGTGCGATCCATGCAGAGCTTACCCCACGGGTAACGAGCTTGGCTTGGGTGGCCCACAACCTCTCCCCATCCGATATTACCCCCGCCTCCAACTTAGCCAGATCGGCAGGCTTGGGGCAACCACGCACCTGGGCGAGATATTCCTTCTCGATCTCGAAGCTGGGATGCATGAGCCCGTAGGCTAACTCTCCATCATTCGTGAGAAGTATGAGTCCTTCTGTGTGATAGTCAAGACGCCCAACAGGAAAGAGCCTTGGCAGCCCTTCAGACGGCAGGAGGTCGCTGATGATCGGCCGTCCACGAGGATCGGATAAGGTCGTCAGGACGCCTGCCGGTTTATGCAGCATGACGTAGACCAGACTGGCCGCTGGTGTGACCGGCTTACCATCGCACGTCACCTTATCGAGGCCCGGCGATACCTTTGTCCCAAGCTGCGTGACGATCCGATTATTGACGCAGACCCTCCCCGCGAGGATCAGCTTCTCGGAACTCCTGCGCGAGCCCAGCTCGGCTCTGGCGAGATATCGCTGCAGTCGTTCCTGGCCACCATCGGTCGCCTCAATCCGCCTTTTCGATTTCATCAACTGCCTCGCCTGACGCCTCCTTTACGGTCGCTCCCAGATCAGTACGCTCGGGGACAGGGCTCGGGGTCAGCGTCTCGATCTCCTTCATAGTCGGTAGCTCCGAGAGGTCCTTAAATCCAAAGTATTCCAGGAAGGACCTGCTGGTCCCGTAGAGGATCGGCCTACCCACCTCGGGCTTTCGTCCAAGAATTCGGATGAGGTCCCGCTCCACGAGCGTCTTTACGACCCCGTCCACCATAACCCCTCGAATCGCCTCGATTTCTACCTTGGTGATCGGCTGCTTATAGGCAATGAGCGCCAGCGTTTCGAGTGCAGGTCTGGACAGCCTGGCCGGCTTGGACCCGCGAAGCCGCTGAACCCATAAGGCCACCTCTGGTTTTGTCGTCAGACGATAGCCCCCGGCAACCTCGGTCACGACAAGTCCCCGGTCCGGTTGCCGATATTTTTCCTGTAAGTCGGCGAGTAACTGACTCACCTCTTCCTTTGAGCAACCGTCGATGATCTCCTCGATTCGTTCCAGCGGCAGTGGCGCCTCGGCGACAAATAATAACGCCTCAAGGACCCCAAGCGGGCCGAGGTCAGCCGAGGTGTCCATTGGCCTCCACCGCAGTTTCTACGATTCGATAGATCGTGATCTCGCTTCCCGGATCCGATTGCCGGGCTCGGACCAAGCCCCGACGTAACAGCTCGAGTAGCCCGAGAAAGGTAGCGATCAATAAGGCGCGCGTCGTCACCCCCTCGAACAGGGCCAGGAATGGTACCGGACTCTGAAGCGTCAGCCGATCCAGCACCGCCACCATTCGTCCTCCCACATTGATCGTGTCTGGGGTGATTTCGCCTGCCATCGCCTCTGGTGCGCGCTGCATGATCGCCATAAATGCGCGAAGCAACGCGGGGAGGCTGACCTCCAGGGGGCCCTCGGCGATCGGAATCGATGGATCGTCAGGCCTGACATATAGGAGCGCCTGTCCCGCCTCCAACTCCTCGAACTTCATGGCCGCATCTTTGAACCGCTTGTACTCCAGGAGACGTTCCACCAGCTCCTGCCGCGGGTCGTCCTCAGAGGTCCCCTCCGCTACCGACTCCTGCACCGGGAGAAGCATCTTCGACTTAATATGTATCAGCGTGGCAGCCAGTACCAGAAACTCTCCTGCGATCTCCAGATCAAGGGCCTCCATTCCGCCCAGGCATCCCAGGTATTCCTGGGTAATCTTGGCAATGGGGATATCGTAGATGTCGACCTCGTTGACCTGAATCAGATAGAGTAAGAGATCCAGTGGGCCCTCAAACATATCAAGGCGAACACGATAGCTCATCGCTCAGCGCGCCTCGATCCAGGGCTCAAGCTTCTCAAATCGCCTCAGACCGATCCCTTCAACTTCTCTAAGCCCGTCAGCGCCTGTAAACCGGCCATAGCCCTTCCGGTGGGTGATGATACGCTGGGCCAGTGTCGGACCGATCCCCGGCAGCGTCTGAAGCGTTACGGCATCAGCATGATTAATGTCCACGCGGCTGGTCGGTTTTGTCTTTGTGACCCTGGCCGGTGGCGACAGACGGGCCTGTACCGCGGGCCGGTCTTGCTGAAACTGGAGCGTTCGAAGATCAATGGCAGGGGCAGAGCCAAACGGACGAAGAATGACAGGACCCCACACAATGCCGGCGACAGCCACGCCAAAGAGGCCGGCGACGATCGCCTCGCGCCTGGTGTACGTTCCCTTCACGCGCGATCCTCGACCACGTTGCGCTCGGCCAGGCCGAAGGTCTCGTGCAGAACACGGACGGCCAACTCTCCGTACTTGGCATCGATCAGACAGGAGATCTTGATCTCGGAGGTACTAATCATTGTGATGTTAATGTTCTCGCGTGCCAAGGCCTCAAACATCCTCGCAGCCACCCCGGAGTGAGTCCGCATCCCCACCCCCACGATGGAGACCTTGGCGATCCTGTCGTCACCCTCAACCTGCTGAGCGCCTATCTCCTGAGCCACACCGTTGAGGAGCTGCATCGCCTTAGGGAAGTCCGACTTCGGGACCGTGAACGAGATATCGGTCGTCCCATCCTGGCTGATGTTTTGGACGATCATATCCACCACAATGTTGGCCTCCGCAACCCGGCCGAACAGCTTGGCTGCGATCCCCGGACGATCCGCCACGCGCAGCACAGTAATCTTCGCCTCGTTTCTATCGCAAGCGATCCCAGAGACCACTACCCTCTCCATCTCCGCATCCTCCTGGACCACCAGTGTCCCCTGGGTTGAATTGAAACTGGAACGGACGTGAACCGGCACGCCGTAATTCTTGGCATACTCTACCGCCCGGGCTTGAAGTACCTTCGCCCCCAAGCTAGCCATCTCGAGCATCTCATCATAGGAGATCTTCCCGAGCTTCCTCGCCTCTGGAACAACATTCGGGTCAGCGGTGTAGACCCCATCCACATCGGTATAGATCTCGCAAAGGTCGGCATTCAGGGCCGCCGCCATGGCCACCGCCGTCAGATCTGATCCGCCACGCCCCAGCGTCGTCACGTCCTCTTCCGCCGTCACCCCCTGGAACCCGGCGACGATGACGATAGCTCCTTCCCGAAGCGCCTGTTGTGCCCGGTCAACCTCGACACTTACGATCTTTGCCTTGGTGTGGGCGGTATCGGTCTGGATCCTGACCTGGGCTCCCGTAAAGGAGCGGGCCTTGTGCCCGAGTTGTTGAATGGCCAGCGACAGGAGACCGATCGAGATCTGTTCTCCGGTGGTCACGATGACGTCAAGCTCGCGTTCATCCGGAGCATCGGAGATCTTAGCGGCAAGGCCTAACAGGCGGTCCGTCTCTCCAGCCATGGCTGATACCACCACGACCAAGTCGTGCCCTTGGAGCTTCGTCTCCACCACGCGACGCGCCACGTTTTTGATTCGTTCGACGTCTGCTACGGAGCTTCCGCCGTATTTCTGAACGATGAGAGACATGTCTTGTCCTTACGAGGCGAGCCGATCGTGCCGAGGCAGATCCGCTCCCTGTAGCTTTTGTCCGATCTTCCCCTCTTCCCCCGCCATAAGGCGTCCCAGGTTTTCCCGGTGCCGGATGAGGATGAAACCGCAGATAATAATCGTCAAGCCCACATAGGGCGGTCGGCCATCAAGAACCCATACGAGCAGCGGGCATGCGATGCATGTGCCGACGGCAGCAAGCGACGAATAGCGAAAGAGGGCAGCTATCAACACCCAGACACCCACAATCAGCAACGCGATCTTCGCAAACAGCGCGAGCAACACCCCCAAGGCGGTGGCTACTCCCTTCCCCCCGCGAAAGCCGAGAAAGAGCGGATACAGATGACCCAGAAATGCTGCCAGTCCTACCGTAGCAACGAGCACCTCCGGCGCACCAAGGAGCTTACTCAATGCGACAGGCGCCCACCCTTTCAGCGCGTCCAGGGCAAGAGTGAGAGCGCCGGCCCCTGTGCCCACGACCCGCAAGACATTGGTGGCACCGATGTTGCCGCTCCCGACTTTACGCACATCCACTCCTTTCGACGCCCTGGCAATCAGGAGGCCGAACGGGATGGAGCCGGCGAGATACCCCAGTGGAACGAGCCATAATCCTACGCTCATTGCCCTCCAGAGATGAGAAGGTTTATCAGCTCAGGTCGATAACTTTCCAGAACTTCAAGAAATAGTCGATGCCCGAGACGATGCTCAACGCAATCGCTCCCCACAGACAAAGAACCCCCAGGGAGGGAATGGCAATGAAACCCCACTCCGGTGGCCAGTCGAGGATCAGGAAGCTCACCGCCGCCACCTCTGTGAGCATCTTGTACTTTCCAAAGTCGCTTGCATGGATGATGACGCTCTGTGAGGCAGCGATCGTTCTGAGCCCGGTGATAGCCAGCTCACGGCCCACGATCAGAACGACCATCCATGCCGGCGCGCGCCCCACCTGCACCAGCGCGATGAGAGCAGTGGAGATGAGCAGCTTGTCGGCGATCGGATCAAGCAACTTGCCCAGCGTGGTCACCTGCCGGGTGTTGCGAGCAATCTGGCCATCCAGCCAGTCGGTCAGGACCGCAGCTAGAAAGATAGCGCCAGCAGTATAATTGGGGACCTTCTCCCCCACAACCAGGAAGACGATGATGAAGGGAACTAAGAAGATCCTGCCCAGCGTGATCTTGTTGGGCAGGTTCATGAGAGCTCTTCGCCCTTTAAAATCTCGCGCGAATTCCATCGACCCTTCTTGATCGCGTCTCCCGTGCTCAATCACTCTTCTCTTCCTGCGGAGCCGACAGGGTCAGCGCCATCGCCCCCTGGATGGCCTTCGCCTTTTCACTGCTCACTACCCGCTCCCATGTAGAGCATACGCGCCTACAGATACGGATACGACCTTATAGCGATACCGTAGCAAAGGCTTAAGGAGGCTGTCAAGGTCGATCCAATATAATATCAGCGACGAAAGGTCCAGTCCTCTGAGCCATAGCGTGTGGCGGCTAACTCTACGGATAGCCGGAACTCCTCTGGCCGAAGCTCACCTTCCACGAATTCGATCCCCATCTCCTCGGAAAATCCGTTTCTAATCGCCGTCTCTACCTCCAGACGATCAGGAAGCCACCCCAGCGCCTCCCGCAGTGAACCCACTGTCTCGAAAGCACCTGCGGCGGCGGCCCGATCGGATGGGCGTAGGAGATCAAGAATACCGGCAGGGTCGAAATCCAACAGAATGCTTCCCTGTTGAAGAAGTGCCGTGGGAAATCGCCGCTGCGCTGAGCCGATCACCTTTTTCCTGCCCACCAAGACCTCATCTTGCGAGATGGCTGGGAAGCAGAATGGGGACAGCGCTCCGTTAACCTGTCTCGGGCGGCTCCCAACCCGCACCTTCAGGCCCAGCGTTTCAAGACCCCGCAGCAGGCACACGTTTATCTGGTGGTAACTCTCTGCGATCGAGATCTTCGTCCAGGGTGGGCGCAGGGGAAGGATCAGGCTGTAGGTCAGATCTTGCTGGTGCAGTACGGCTCTACCGCCTGTAGGACGGCGCACCAGATGCACCGTGGATTTGCGACAGGCCGCAGGGTCGATGTCGCTACTCCGCTGAGAGTAACCGATGGAAAGTGTCGGAGCCTCCCATGCGTAAAAGCGTAGGGTCGCAACATCTCTACACAAGGTGGCGAGCGCTTCGTCAATCCCCATGTTGGTGGGACCACCAGAGCCACCCATCCTCAGAAGTCGGCCTGCTGCGGGCATCCCCATGCACCGATCGGCCCGATTTCGCCCCTTGAGATCCGAGTCGAGGCATCCTGCGTCGCCTACACGCTTACCCGTATCCCGGCACAGGATGAGTGCATGCTCAGGCCCTTTCGATGTCACGGTGTCTGACGTTGACCAGATAGCCGCACTCTCGCAAATGGCCGGCAAGCTGTTCCGCTAAAAAGACCGAACGGTGGTGGCCACCGGTACAGCCAAGTGCGATAGTCAGATAGGCGCGACCTTCCTCCTCGCAGAGAGGGGTCACAAAGTCAAGCAAATCCATCAGACGCTCAAGGTAAGGCTTGGCCGCTGAAGCTCGCATGATAAACTCGCCGATCTGTGAATCAAGGCCGGTCAGCGGCCGCAGGTCATCGATAAAATGAGGGCTGGGTAGGAATCGAGTATCAAAGACCAGATCGGCGTCAAACGGCAGTCCATGTTTATAGCCAAAAGAGACCAGGGAGAGGCTGATCTTGGCTGTGGGCCGCTCCACCACGAATGCCTGAGAGAGGAACCGTTTCAGGTCATGAATAGTCAGGGTACTCGTCTCGATAATGAGATCCGCCTCGTCCAGAAGGCGAGTCAGTATCTGTCGCTCCGCCACGATCCCGGCCAGAGCCGACTTTCCAGCCGCGAGAGGGTGCGGGCGTCGGCTCTCGCTAAAGCGCCGCACAAGCACCTCATTACTTGCGTCCAGGAATACGATCTTGACGGCATGCCCTTCAGCCCGAAGTATCCCCAGGATGTCGAACAGCGGATCAACGAACTCGCCCCCCCGAACGTCGATAACAAGGGCAACCCGTTCAATGGCATGGTCTGATTGCGTGCAGAGCCGAACGAAGGTGGGGATTAAGGGTGTCGGCAGGTTATCGATACAAAAAAAGCCGATATCTTCCAAGCACTTGTTCGCCTGACTCTTACCGGCCCCGGACATACCGGTGATAATCACAAGCTCAGTCGGCTTCACCGCATTGCGCCCTTCATATTCGCTATACGACGAATCCTCACGCCTAACCTCTCACGCCTGACGATAGCATCTACGGGCGCTTAGCTATCAGCGAACATATTCGTGAAACGTGAATCGTAAGGCGTGAAACGAACTTCTCCTCACGCCTAACCCCTCACGCCTGACGATAGCATCTACGGGCGCTTAATTCGTGGGTTCGATCAAGCCGTAATCCCCATCACGCCTTCGATAGAGGACGTTGACCTCCTGCGTCTGGGCATTTCGGAACACAAAGAAATTGTGGCTTAACAGGTCCATATGGACGGCGGCCTCATCAGGAGAGAGCGGTTTGATGGCGAAGCTTTTGGTCTTAACGATGCTGGGACCATCCTCCATAAAGGACTCAGCCTCCGTAGCCGCCAGCTCTTCCCTGGACCGCAACCGGCTTATGCCTCGACCGGAGTGATCCACAACCTTCTCCTTGTAGCGAAGGATCTGGCGTTCAACCTTGTCAGCCACAAGGTCGATGGCGGAATACAGATCAGCGCTCGATTCTTCTCCACGGATAGTATGGTCTCGTACGTGGAGCGTAACCTCCGCGATCTGTCGATGCTTCTCGACTGAGAGGACGATATGGACTGAGGTAATCTGATCCACGAACTTCTGCAGGCGAGCGATCTTCTCCTCTGCGTAACGTTTGAGTGCTTCGGTGTTCTCGAGATTGCGAGTAGTAATGGTAATCTGCATCAGTTGACTCCTCGACAAAGAATGAGATGCCTCTGTACCGAATTACACGTAGCGACGTTGATTGGATGAGGGGATCTTGAGCTGACCACGATACTTGGCCACGGTTCGACGGGCGATCTCGACCCCGTGCACTCTCGCCAGCATCTCCACGATCTTCTGATCGCTCAGCGGCTTGCGCGAGTCTTCTTTCGTCAAGTATCGGTGAACCATGTCTTTTACCTTACGAGAAGAGACGGCTTCACCAACGGTTGATGGAACACCACAGTGGAAAAAGTATTTCAGCCCGAACAGTCCCTGCGGGGTCTGGACATACTTACTCGTAGTCACTCGACTGACGGTGGACTCATGCATCGAGATGTCATCGGCCACTTCGCGAAGCGTCAGGGGCTTGAGGCGGGAGATCCCGTGCTCGAAGAAATCCCTCTGATATTTCACCAGACTTTCGGCTACTTTTACAAGCGTCCGTTTCCGCTGTTCAATGCTCCGGATAAACCACAGGGCGGAGCGCATCTTCTCTTCGACGTAACCCCGAGCCTCGCGTGAAGTGGGCGCTTGCTTGGACATGATCTCCCGGTAATATCGACTGACTCGAAGGCGTGGGAGACCGTCTTCATTCAGCGTTACCACCAATTGTCCATCAAGCTTGAGAATATACACATCGGCCGTAATGTATTGAGGCTCCTCACTGCTGTAGTTCTTTCCTGGTTTGGGTTCCAAGGAGGCAATAAGCGCTACCGCCCCTTGCACCTCTCGGAGCGAGACCCCAAGCGCAGCCGTAATTTTCCCGAATCGGTGGCGCTCCACGTCATGGAGGTGGCCGCTGACAATGGCCTCTGCTACCGCATGCTCCTCCGGTCGCATCCGAAGCTGCACGAGCAGGCATTCCTGAAGATCGCGCGCGCCCACCCCGGCAGGATCGAAACCCTGGATAACTCGAAGGGCCGATTCCATCGCCTCCAAGGAAACGCCGGCCAGCGACGCCAGCCCATCGATGCTGCTGCGAAGGTATCCGTTGTCGTCTAACTCTCCGATGATGAGGCCGCCCAGCCTGACAAGATCCTGATCAATGACGGTCAGGTGAAGCTGAAAGAGCAGATGGTCTTGGAGGGTACCCGGCTTGGTAAGTAAGCTCTCGCGCTCGAAGCGATCCACCGACTCGTATTGGATAGATGGACGATAGTCTGCGCCGTCCTGAAGATAACTCTCCCAATCGATTTCTTCGGTCTGCCCTTCCCCATTGCGCTCGGCCGTCGGCTCCTCAGCAACGGACTTCAACGCTGATAGATCGTCCAGTTCCTCCGTTTCCTCTATCATCTCTTCCAGGACCGGATTCGCCTCCACCTCCTGCCGTACAGCCTGAAGCATCTCCATCCGCGATAGCTGCAAGAGGTTGATCGCCTGCTGGAGCATCGGCGTCATGACCATCTTCTGCATCTGTCGCAGACTGAGCTTCGCTTCAAACGCCATAGCGTTCACCCTTACAGACTAAACCGTTCGCCCAGGTAGATCTCCCTGGCCCGCTCGTCGGATGCTAGCTCGTTGGCGGTGCCGGAGACCAATACCTTGCCTTCGTGGATCAGATACGCGCGATCTACGATCTTCAATGTCTCACGCACATTGTGATCGGTGATCAAGACCCCAACTCCCTTCACTTTGAGCCTGGCAATGATGGCCTGGATATCGGCTATCGCAATAGGGTCAATTCCCGCAAACGGCTCATCCAGCAGTATGAAATCTGGGGAAGTTACCAGGGATCGGGTGATCTCCGCTCGACGACGTTCGCCGCCTGATAGCGTGTAGGCCTTACTTTTGGCAAGGTGGGTGAGATCCAACTCCTGAAGGAGGCTGTCGAGCCGTTGCCGTCGCTCTTCTTCTGACAGGTCCAGGATCTCGAGGATAGCCATCACGTTCTGTTCCACTGTCAGTTTGCGAAAGATCGAGGGCTCCTGCGGGAGAAACCCTAAGCCCTTGCGGGCCCGTTTGTACACGGGAAGATCAGTGACATCTTCCCCATTCAACATGACCCGGCCACGATCCGGCTTCAGCAATCCAAGGACCATGTAGAAGGTCGTCGTCTTCCCGGCGCCATTGGGCCCAAGCAGGCCCACAACCTCCCCGGCTTCGAGACCGATACTGATACCATCCACGACCGTTCGACCCTTGAACGCCTTGACGAGGTTGTCTGCCCGAAGGGTCCGCTCCATCCCGACTCAGGAACCCCCCTTCGGCGCTGTCGGTTTGTCAGCCTTGGCAGGCTCCGCCGACTTCGGCTGCTCCGCCCCCTCAGACTTGGGGTAGAGAATCGCCGTCACGCGTTTTGAGGGACCACCTTCAGCGATTGCCCTATCCTCCTTCAAGAAAATGGTAATCTTCGTTCCGGTGATCAGGTCGTTATCTTGCCAGACCCTGGGATCTCCCGTAAGGACTGCCATGTCTTCATCGCGAAATAACTCGAGCTGGTCGCCAGTAGCCTTTTTCGCCCCGTTGGTGATCCTGACATTGCCGGTAGCTACCCCCTTTTCGATTCGTTCCATCTTCTCATCGAAGAGGAACTCCATCTTGTCAGAGAGGACGACCAGATCCTTATCCTTGTCATCAGCCATCACGTTCCCTGTGTAGATCGCAGAATGGAGCTTCCGATTCACCTCCAAGCGGTCAGAGGTAATCGTAATTGGGCTCTTTCCTTTCTGCCGTTCCTGGGCACGCCCGGAACCAACCGGCAAGACGAGATTCACTATCACAATGACTGTGGCAACCCAACTGCGGCGATTCATCGAGTTCCTCCGCTTCGCGAGCTAGAAGGGGCCTTAGTCGCCAGCTCGGCACCCCCGGGAATCATATGCGACCTCACACGACTCAAGAATCTCGCACGTTCAAGATCGGCATCTGCCTCCAGTCCCACTCCACTACTCGTCAGCCCGCCCCTTATCAACGTAACAGGCGACCGAGTGGACAACCGACGAGCCTTGGCCAACCAGTCCAAGGACTGGGTTTGCAGGCTATTGCCCTGCTCCGAGATCGCCGTAACGTTATGCTCCATATGGATATCTTTCGTCCGGGTGTTCAGCGTGGCGCTATCCGCTCGGACCGTTAGTTTGCCTTCCTCAGAATAGATCACGATAGTTACCGGATTGGAGATCTTCATCACCTTCGCAACGTCTTGCTTCTGAAAGACCTCACCGCGGTCGCCCCAAACCTCCCAGAGCGTCTTGCCGGCCTTCGTTTCCACTAAATGGAACCTGGTGATCTTGACGTCTGCCGTCGAACCGGGTTGTCCCTCCCCAAATGCCAGGGACGCACCGCTGCCCAGCCCAAACGCACAAGTTGCGGCCATCGCTACCGCAACTATCCCCGCTAACCATACATGCCTGATTACTCGCATTCCTGCCTTCCTATACCATAAAGTGGAGATGATGTAAAGAACTGTGAAACGGTCTTGTCTTCGCTTGGAGATAATTCCGACAAGCAAGAAGATGAACCTCGCCATCGCACCAGTAAGACCGTTTATCAGACTCTGAGTGGGTAACTACTCAGGTAGATAGACTGTAGGCTTTTAGACTATAGGAACGCGCACAGATGAGCCAGGCGTTTTCTGAATGCGACGTGAACATGCATGATGGAGGCCGAAAAGGTTCTGGGCGCCTTGATTCGGTCCATACGTAACGACTAACAGCCTTCAGCCTACAGCCTAAACACCTGGGTATTTACCTGAGTGGATGCCTAAAGCGACAAGCAGTACTACTTGTGACGCAATCGGTGTAGACGGCTATGTAATAACCATAGCACATCTCCGGTCAGAAAGAGGAATTCACCAACGTAGGATATTCGTAATGGGGAGGGGAGCACTGAGAAGGCCTGTCACGCAGAAGGGAGATTCTTGGCCTCCCCAGCGAGGAGAGAACCCGCTACATAGATAGACGGATGAAATTAAAGAAGCCCCTCACATAAAAGATGCTATAGCGGGAGTCACCAACAAGGGTAAGAGAAAACAGCAAGCACCGTCGGCATCCTTTACGGATCAACCATTCCTTTCTCACGTATCCTGATGCACAATTTCTAACTCCCCCGTCGCAACTTCACACGCTTTCGTTTCGATCATTCACCTCTGATAGCTAAAAATTAAGATAAGATGTAAGAATAATGCCGGCTGGGGGGGGGATTAGCCCCCCAGCAGTGGGCGACGATTGCTGACCTTTACAGCAATCGATCAACTCTTCCCTGGTGATCGTTCCCCGGCCCGCCCAGTAACGAATCGTTTCTTTTTCGGCTCTGCGGGATCGATTTTGGCCACCAAGGCCTTGCAGCGTTACTATTTCTTCTTAGCTGCCTTCTTTGGTGCTGCCTTTGCTGCCTTTGGTGCTGCCTTCTTCTTCGCTGCCATTGAGTTTCTCACCCCCTTCCATGGTTAGGGACTCACACACCGCCAAACGGGGCTAGCAACCCCTCCCCGACTTTTTTGCCGTCTTTGGTGCTGCTTTCTTCGGTGCTGCTTTCTTTACTGCTGCTTTTGGTGCAGGCTTTTTCGCCGCCATTCAGTCTCTCACCTCCCTTCAGCGCAATCGGTCCATTCCCAGCTTCGCTACAGGAACGCTAACTGCGGATTTTTCTCACGGGCGAGATCCACAAGCCTTTCAATGAGGGACTGTGCATCTTTCAGCGCCCCCTCGACCTCATACCGTGGGATCGGGGTCTGGGGTTCCTCCATAAAGTCCTGCCGTTTGCGACGCATCCGGTCGAAAACATTGACCAGAGGTCGCCCCTCTTCACCCAGCAGCTCCCCCACTAACACGATAACCGTTCTGGCCTGGTCACGACCCCTTGGTCGCCACCCTTCAGCGGCCACCAACGCCTTAGCGGCCCCCAGCATTCCCTGGTAGGCGATGGTATATGCCCATTCCTTGTCGATGCTCACGTTGGCCTTGGCCGTCGACAGATCTTTCATAGCCCTTGTCAGCAATGTCAAGACCTGCCGGAAGTCAGGTCTGATCTCCTCAACCAAGCCGCGCTCCCGAAGCTCCTCATAAGCCATCGTCCGTTCCGATCAGGATCACCCTTCGGCCCTTGAGGACTTCAACGAGGAACGGGTCATCCTCCGTCTTTCTCCGCTGATATTCTGCCTCATCGAACACCAGGTAGTTAATCTCGCGATTTAACCGGCTCTCCAGCCCCCTGATGGTATCGTTAAGATCGTTCAAATCAACCCGTCCAATAACCATCAGCCGAATGGGGCCAAGGCCCTCTTCGGCCTCGTGCTGCTCTACCCCATAAACCATAGCCGTCTGGATCCCTTTAATTTTTCGGAGTCCTTCTCGGAGGCTCGCATGAATGCCGGTGGTCTTGGCGACGATCCCCTTGATATCGGTGTAAATGGGCGACGCCTTATTTACCCGGTAGTACCGAAGATTCCCGACCTTTTCGCTAGCCAACAAACCAGCCCTCTCTAGATTGTCCAGCTCCCGCTTGACCCCGGAGATATCCCGTCCAAGGTGTCGCGCCAGCTCTCTGACATAAAAGCGCTTATCCAACCTAGTGAAAAGAAATGTGAGAAGACTCACCCGTGTTTCTGATGAAAATAACCGGATCAACAACTGTGCACCTCATCGTTGTTGATATATTTACAACGACTGTTCTGCCTGTGTCAACAACAATCGTACAAAAAGTCAAACTTTTTTCATAACGAAATCGTTGGCTACAAGAGAGACAGCGCCTGGTTCTAAGAATGATTGTGGATACTTGCGAACCGCACTGTCCCTCTTCGCCGAAAGGGAGTGATAAAATGAGGAAAGGCCTTGGCTAGATTTTAGGCAGCGTGATGTCTTGCTGGGCCTGGTATTTCCCTTTCTTGTCCGCATACGACACGAGGCACGTCTCATCGCTCTCGAAAAAGATCACTTGGGCGATCCCTTCGTTGGCATAGATCTTGGCGGGTAACGGTGTGGTATTGCTGATTTCGAGGGTCGCAAACCCCTCCCACTCCGGCTCGAACGGGGTGACATTCACGATGACACCACAACGCGCATACGTCGATTTCCCCAAACAAATTGTCAGTACATTCCGAGGAATCCTGAAATGCTCGACGGTTTTGGCGAGGGCAAAGGAGTTAGGCGGGACGATGCAGACATCGCCCTTGAAATCGACAAACGACCGCTCGTCGAAGTTCTTTGGGTCTACGATGGTCGTGTTGACATTAGTAAAGATTTTAAACTCGTTCGCCACTCGGATATCGTACCCATACGACGAGAGACCATAGGAGATTACCCCGCTTCGGACCTGCTCAGCCTCGAATGGAACAATCATTTGCTGTTCAACCGCTATCCGCTTGATCCACTTATCTGATTTGATCGACATCTAACGTCCTCCTGCGAGACATCAAGTCTCCACTTTTACGAATCACGTAAGATTGAGCGGATATCCGCCATGCGATCTAGCACTCGCTAAACCCGCAAGAGTAGCACTTCTGGCAACCTTCTTCGTAGACGAGGGTTGCCGAGCCACAGTCAGGGCACATGTCGCCTACTTTCTGGGTCGCCTTGCCAAGAGCCGCCCGCATCTCTTGAACACCGGGCTCGGTCAGACCGATATGCTCGGACAGGACCTGGGCGATGGCATCCGGTAACGACCGAACCCGACCCTTACCGAAGCCCATCGGCCGACCGCCGCCGATGCCGGAGAGTTGGCTCACGATCTGCTCGACCCGCTCCCTGGGAGACATCGGTGACGGCAGCCTGAGGATCATAGAGATAAGTCGGCCGATTGCCTCGGACACCGCAGAGGTATCGCTCCCGGCCTTCCCGACGCTGGCGAAGACCTCAAACGGCTCACCTTCGCCGTTCTGGTTGACGGTGACGAAGGCGGTTCCGAGCGGCGTCTCCGCCCTGTACGTGACGCCCTTCACGGTCCGCGGTCTCGGCTTGACCTTGAGCGCTGCCTCTCGGCCCATCTTCATAACGATTGGGATCGCTTGCGGCGCCTCCCGCTGTGCCACTACTTCAATATCGCCCAAGGCAGGCCCTTCAGCATCGCTCAGGGCAGGCTTGGCGCCGGTGCCGAGATGCAAGACCTGGGTGCCCTTACAGCCATCGCGGAAGACCGTAATCCCGAGACATCCAAGCTCATACGCCATCATATAGGCCTTGGCGATCTCATCCGGCGTCGCTGAGTGGGACAGGTTGATCGTCTTGGAGACGCCATTATCGGTCTGCTTCTGAAAGGCTGATTGCATCTTGACGTGCCAGGCGGGATCGATCTCGTGGGCCGTCACGAAGACTCGCTGAACGTCCTCCGGTACGCCTTCAAGACCGCGAACGGTCCCCTGTTCGGCCACCCGCCGCATCAGCTCTTCGCTGTAGAAGCCCCGTCGCTTCGCAACATCCTCGAAGATCGGGTTCACGAAGGTCAGGTGCCGGTCTCCTACAATGTGGCTGAACGCGACAGCGAAGATCGGTTCGATCCCGGAAGAGCAACCGACGATGATGCTGATCGTTCCGGTAGGCGCAATGGTTGTGACGGTGGAGTTACGAAGGGGTTTCTTGCCCTTGTAAATGCTCCGTGACCAGCGAGGAAACGGCCCTCTCGCCTCTGCCAGCTTCTCAGAGGCATCATGGCCAATTTGCTGAATGAAGCCCATGATCTCATCACCCAGCGTGACCGCCTCGGCGCTGTCGTATGGAAGGCCAAGCTCAAGCAGCAGGTCGGCCCAGCCCATGACGCCGAGGCCGATACGCCGGTTGCTTCGGACCTCCTCGATAATATCCTGGAGCGGATAGGGATTCACGTCGATCACGTCGTCCAGGAAGCGGACTGCCGTCCGTACCACCTGCTCTAGTCCAGCCCAATCGATTCGCTCCGTCACCCTGGCATCCACCGGAATCGAGGGGAGGTAAAATCTGGCTAGATTGACCGAGCCCAGATTGCACGCGTCATTGGGACCAAGCGGCTGCTCGCCGCAATTATGGGCGTAGAGGCCGTTGGCATCGAAGGCGTGAACCCCAGGGACCTGCGCGTCGTAGACATCTTCCATTCCCGCGTCGGTAACAGAAACCACTCGGACCGTAAATCGCTCTCGGTTTACCATGCGCCGGTAAGCTGAGCACAACGTTCGTAGCCTGAGGGCCTTGTTACTGTCGGAGAAGCCAACGCGCTCGGCAAAGCGCAGGAGGTTATCCCCGGAGATGACAAGCTCGTGCTGTTCGGCCGTGGCGTACCCTCGCAGGCCTCCTCGCTGGTCGGGGAGCATGCGAACCTGTGACGGACGGCGGCCCTCATACAGCGTGGAAACGATGCCCAGGCGCAACAACATGCGCTGGGTGGCCAGCAACCGTTCTCGGTCACTTTGGGACAAGCGGACGCTGACTCCCTTTTCCTGCGATCCCTGGACGGACCCATCGGCATCAAACAGACCTCGAAGGAATCCCCGATAGAATGCAGAAGAGGCTTGCTCCAGTGTAGGGGTAATATCCTTCCGGCCAGGCGCCATTCCCAGTTCTCCCGCTAGATTCCTCAGATAGGCCAGCGACAGGCGGAACTCGGTTCGACCCGAAACTGGCAGCCACCCCTTGAAATCCGACCGATGAGGAAGGGCTTGGGCATAATTCCATGCAGCCTGCATCACGGCCGAGGCTCCTGACTCACCAATCTCGGACGGTCCATTTGCGACGGCGACGACTTCTGGACACCACACCGAGAGAACCGCCTTGTCGTTCTTCAGAGTACCGTCCCCAACTAACAGACCAACGAGATACCCCTCGCCTTCCGTATAAGCCCCCGCCCATCCCGTCAGCTCCCGGTGATCATGGAGGAGTACTCGATCACCAGGGCGGAGTTGCCCAGCTTCGGTCCATTCCGCCTCAGACACATAGCGGGTCAGCCTAGTAACCCTCCGGACCTGATGGTCTGCCGTAAGGCGCAACGAATAGCCCTCAACCGTCCGAAGGCATACCAAGGGACGTGTACCAGTTTTGAAAAAACCATCCAGTCCGCTCGCATGTCCGGCTCCATCCACGATAGCGCGGAACGGCTTGCCAAGCAGATCCAGGACCTGGCGTGGACCGACGTCGGTCATAATCCACGTATCCCCTGGCACACATGGGTTCGTGGCCTCGATCAGCTCATCCTGCTGGACCGGATTGGCCGAACTTGTGTTAATGCGATCGATGAAGACCATCCCTGGATCTCCGGTCCGCCAGGCCGCCTGGACGATCCGTTGAAAGACCTCGCGAGCCTGAAGGTGGCCAGTGACGGACTTGGTGTGAGGATCGACCAACTCGTAGGCCTCGTCCTTCGCCAGGGCATCCATGAACGTTTCGGTGGCCGCCACGGAGATATTGAAGTTAGTGATCCCGCCGTCCAGCTTACAGTCGATGAACTCCAGGATGTCAGGGTGATCCACCTTGAGAATACCCATGTTGGCGCCACGCCTGGCCCCACCCTGCTTGACTGCCTCGGTGGCGGCATTAAAGACCCGAAGGAAGCTGATGGGACCGCTCGCCTTACCGCCGGTTGACTTCACCAGCGTATCCTTCGGCCTGAGGCGCGAGAAGGCAAAGCCGGTCCCGCCACCCGACTGGTGGATAATCGCCGCTCTTTTGACCGCCTCGAAGATCCCTTCCATGGAGTCTTCAACGGGAAGCACAAAACAGGCCGAATACTGCATCCCGTTCTCTTTGCCGGCATTCATCATCGTGGGAGAGTTAGGAAGGAACTTCCCTTCAACCATCACATCGTAAAACGATTCCGCGACTTGGCGAGCTTCCGTCTCACTTCTGCCCCACTGTTCTTCGGCCTTGGCGATGGCCACCGCCACCCGCCAACACATCTCCTCGGGCGTCTCTCTGACACCGGTCTCATCCTTCATCAGGTAACGCTCTTTGAGAACGCGGAGGGCCGACTCACTCCACTGTCCGGTCTTCGCCGGTCGCGATCCAGCCGCCTGGGTCATCTCTGCCCCCTGTTCAATCCCGTGGAACGTTGACTCGCTCGCCTTGCCAAACATTGTGTCCTCCTCTACCTGGGATGATTGTGACAACTCGGACGTAACTACAAAGTGATTAGGCTGAAGGCTGAAGGCTGTTAGTCGTTGCGCGCGGATCGAATCAAGGCGCCCAAAACCTTTTCGGTCTCCATCATTCCATTGAGGGTTGATACCCCCGCGGGTTGCCGCAAGTTCGTCATACCGGCGGAAGCCGGTACCCAGAGGGCCCGACTGGATTCCCCCGTATCACACAAGTACGGGGCAGGCCCCGTATCAAGTACGGGGCAGGCGTGTCAAGCACGGAATGACGGGCCAGAACAGAAGACGATACCCCGCAGCTTGCTGTGGGGTAGTTCATTGTCGCGTCGCATTTGGAAAACGCCTGGCTCATCTGTGCGCGTTCCTCCAGTCTAACAACCTTCAGTCTTCAGTCTATCTACCTAAGAAGTTACCACGCGCAAATAAGCCATCTATCTCGGCGTATCAGAAAGGTACCACTTTCCAATGCACTACCATATCTTGTATAGAGACGTCTTAATTACCTCGACATATGGTGCTTGTCAAGAACAAAATGCGCTATCGAGGGAGGAATTATTTCGTCGGATGGTAGGGAGGCCACAATAAAGCGATTGCCGATTGCCGGGTAGCGTGGGCCGTGTAGATTATTTTCAGGACCCGTCCAGAGGAGAAGATGGCACGTCCGAGTCTGAGGATGTAGAGTTCCGTACAAAAGACTTGCTATCACGTGTAGCGGTGCTAGAATTCCGAGTGAAAGGAGGTCAGCTATGGAAAATATTATGGCTATTGCGACGCAGCCGGACAACATCCCGATCATCGGGATGCTCGTCCTGATCTTAGTCTGTCTCGGGACAGCGATGAAACAAGCATTCCGCCATGACCGCTTGATCAAAAAGGGCCAGAAAGATCGAATCTACGAAGAGATGTACAGGTAGGATCTTCCTGTCTGTTCGCCTGATCTCCTGGGTGGTCCTTGAAGAGCAAGAGGCATGTTCGTTTTAGTTACGATTGCGATCCTGCTCGGCCTGGGCCTGATCTTCTTGCTCAATCGCTCTTCGCCGCCGGTAGCCGCCGAAAAGGCCTTCTACCAACCGAGGGACGTCGAGCAGCAGCGACTGGAACGGCTGACGCCCGAGCAGTTCGAACGCCTCTGTTTCCTCCTCCTGGAGCAGATGGGTCTGTCCATCACGGGCTGCCATCGTAACACACATGGGGAGATCGACATCACCGCCGTCAATCCCCAACCGATTATCGGCGGCAGCTATATCGTCCGTTGTGTCCTGATCCCGCCTGAGGTGCCGATCAACTCCACCCAGATCATTGCCCTAGGCGATACGGTACGTGCTGAAAGGGCATCTAAGGGCATCTTTATCACAACCGGCTTCTTCTCCGAAGAGGTTCGGAAGCTCACCGAGGGGCCACCCATCGAGCTCCTCAACGGCCAGCGCCTTCGACAGCTCCTAGAGGACCATAGAATTTCGTTGGCCTAAACCCGATCGAGGTTGCTGCGAATCGCGGGCAGCCATCCTGCATCACGAACCGCTTCCTTACCCTGTCCCGCACCTCTCAATGAAACGCCGAATAAGGCGCCCCCCTGCTCCACTTTATAGATTTGGCACCGTCGGAAGCTATTTCGGACAAGCGGCAGACTATGGTATCCTCTGTAGCAGCAGGGGCAGGATTCACGTCCGTCCCTGCGCTGGGTAAAGGTCGGAACAGGCGTGGTAATCTGCCATTGCGCAAGAGGAGGGGTAGATGCTTCGGGAGTTTAAAGAGTTCGCGATGCGCGGGAACGTCATCGATATGGCCATCGGGATCTTGATCGGCGCCGCCTTCGGCAAAATTATCAGTTCATTTGTCAATGATATCCTCATGCCCCCCATCGGCCTGTTGGTCGGCAAGGTCGACTTCTCCAGCCTGTTCATCGATCTCTCCGGTACTGCCCACCCCACGCTCGCCGCAGCCAAGGCTGCAGGTGCAGCCACCATCAATTACGGGGTGTTTCTCAACACCGTGTTGGATTTTCTGATCGTGGCCTTTGCCATCTTCCTCCTGATCAGGCAGATCAACCGCATGACACGGAAGCCCGAAGCGGCGCCGGTCGCACCGAGCACAAAGGCGTGCCCCCATTGCTTGTCCAGTATCCACCTGGAGGCCACACGCTGCGCGTATTGCACCTCTGTGATCTGAAGTGGGCGTCATGGTCTCAATCTGTTCAGCCGGGGAGCCGCTGCAATAATTCGCGTACAGGAGGTTGGCGATGCAAAAGAGATTCTGGAAGGGATGTGCAACGCTCATCCTGTGCCTCCCGATGCTCATCCTTGCCGGTCAACAACCGGCAGCCGCGCAGGAGCATAATGCCCCGGCTCCAGGGTGGTGGCCCTTCAGTAAGCCCTTCAAAGGGTTGGAAATGGGGCAGCAGGGTGGGCTTGATGATGGGAGGATCGGCTCAGGCCTGAAAGAAGCGCTACGGATCGGGACGCAGAACGCCGTCGCACTGACGGGGAAGCCTAATGGGTACTTTGACAACCCGGCGATCAGGATCCTGATGCCGCAACAACTTCAGACACTGGAAACGACGATGCGGGCGGTAGGGTATGGTCCGCAGATGGATGCGTTTATGTTGAGCATGAATCGGGCTGCTGAGCGAGCAGCCCCAGCCGCCACACAGATCTTTACCGATGCCCTCTCAGCGATGACCTTCGAGGATGTCCGCACAATCCTCACTGGAAACGACACAGCAGCTACGGACTATTTCAAGGCAAAGACCTCGAACCGTCTAGTTGCAGCCTTCCGGCCGGTCGTTGAACAGGCGATGAACGAGGTCGGTGCCGTCCGCCAATACAAGGAACTGGTTACGCTGTATCAATCTATCCCCTTCGTGAAGAGCGCAACACTTGACATCGATCAGCATGTCGTCTCCAAGGGCCTCGACGGCCTGTTCCATGTATTGGGGGAGGAGGAACGCAAGATCAGGACCGATCCGACGGCCCGCGTGACCGATCTTCTGAAAGAGGTCTTCTCCAGATGACCGGGATAGAGGTCTACTAATGGTAACTACTCAGGCGTTTAGGCTGAAGTAGATCGATCATTACGTAACGCTCGGATCAAGCTATTCAAGACCTTTTCCGGAGTTTTGCATGATCACGCATTATTTGTCCCTAAATACCTTCAGCCTTCAGCCTATCTACCTGAGCAGTTACTACTAATGCACACGAGGATTACATCGATGGTCCACGACACACAGCGGAGGTTCGCACCATGACGATGCCGCCGGTAGCACTCATGATCGACCTCTTGATCCGTTACGGGTTTCAGGTTCTAGGGGCCATTATTCTCCTGGCGGCTGGTCTACTCGGAGCGCGATGGATCGGGAACGTCGTTAGCACATGGACCTTGCGTCAGCATATTGAGCCTCCAGTCAGAACACTGCTCGTCCGCCTTGTCCGGGTGGTAGTCGTTCTCCTCACGGTCGTGGTGGTGCTTGGCAACCTGGGAATCCAGATGTCACCCTTTCTCGCCGGCATCGGCGTGTTCGGGCTCGGCATAGGACTGGCGCTCCAGGGCGTTCTGAGCAACGTCGTTGCGGGCCTGACTATCATCTTTACAAAACCGTATCGTGTCGGCGAGTACATCGATCTGGCTGGGGAGCAGGGTGAGGTCCATATGATCGATCTTTTCTCGACGACGCTCGTTCATCCGGACATGTCGAAGATCGTCATTCCGAACCGCAAGATCGTTGGAGAGATCCTGCACAATTATGGGACCATGCGACAACTGAACTTAAAGGTAGGCGTCGCGTACGGTACGGACCTGAACGATACGATGGGTCTCGTGCGACAAGTGCTTGAGGGCAGCGCATACGTACTGAAAGAGCCGATCCCTTTAGTGGGTATCAGTATGCTCGGTGATTCGGCCATCGTCATCTCGATCCGTCCGTGGGTCAAGGTCGACGATTACGAGACTGCCCAGGCGGAGCTTTACCAAACAATTGTGGAGCGATTTCAGGACGGTCGCATCGGCATCCCGCTTCCGCAGCGGGAGGTGCGTCTGCTGTCCGGATCATGAGACCCTCGGTGGTATCGTTGTTGGGCCGACTGATGCCCATGCAGCGTCTGAGGAAACTGCTCATCTGGTCCGGCGCGGTCTTTGTGGCCGTGGCCCTCTTCGCATTTCTTGGCCTCCCCCCACTTATGCGATCGTTTCTGATGCGAACACTCTCGGATACGCTCCACCGCGAGGTGACGATCCAACAGATCAAGATCAATCCGCTCACGCTCTCACTGACCGTCAGAGGTGTCATGGTCAAGGACCGCGAGGCGCCCGATACGTTCGTATCGTTTGATCAACTCTTCATTAATCTCCAAAGTGTTTCCGCGCTCCGCTGGGCTGTAATTCTAAAGGATGTGCGCATAGATCGACCCTACATCCGGATCGTCCGTCATCAGGACGGCTCCTACAACTTCTCCGATCTCCTGGGGGCGGGCGACTCGGGTCAGGGTGGCGGAGCAGCCCCCCGCAAGTTTTCATTCAATAATATTCGGATCGTGGACGGCAGCATGGACCTCCTCGATCAGCCAAGGCAGACCAATCATACCGTCAGGGACCTGAACATCGCCCTCCCGTTTCTCTCGAATTACCCATACCATATCGATACATCGGTTGCGCCCAGGGTGTCGGCAATGATCAACGACAGCCGGTATATCCTTGAAGGCAAGACAAAACCGTTTGCCTCCTCCCTGGAGACCACTTTCGACATCGATGTCACCGATCTCGATATTCCTTACTATCTCACCTATATGCCGGTTAAGACCAACTTTACGATCCGTTCGGGGAAGATGTCCCTCAAAGCGAAACTGTTATTTATTCAACACCCACAACCCGCGCTGACGGTAGAAGGCCGCATCGCCTTGCGCCAGCTTGCCGTCAGCGACGCACAGGATCGACCGCTTCTGGCGCTTCCCCTTTTAGACGTCGTGCTCGCGCCTACGGAACCTCTTGCCAGGCTGTTTCATGTGGCATCCGTAACGCTGGAATCACCAGAACTGTTTATCAGGCGCGATCCGTCCGGGGTAACCAACATTCAGACCCTCTTTCCCGCGAATCCGGATACGCGCACCGATGTCAAGGCTCAAGATACTACAGCCACCTCTGCTGTAGTGGACATCGATACGTTTCAACTGAGTAAGGGGATGCTCTCCTTTTCGGATACGGCTACGGCGATCTCAATAAAAGCTGAGAAGAATGCTGAAGATCATACGCCTGCCGAGCCGGCCAACCTCGTCGCCCAGGAAATCAGCGTGAGGGCCGATAACCTTACGACCAGAAAAGATCGCCAGGGTACGACCGTCGTCTCTTTCCGTCTGAATAAGGGGGGAACGGCCACGGTCAAGGGCCCGGTCGGTATTGCCCCGCTGTCCGCGCAATTGGCCGTGAGCCTCAAGGCGATCGATCTCCGCCCGTTTCAACCCTATTTCACCGATCGGGTCAAGATCCACGTCACGAGAGGCACCGTATCAACCGACGGCAATCTCTCGTTAAACCACCAGGAAGGATCCGGCCTGCAGGCTGCCTACAAGGGCAATCTGTCCGCAGTGCAGTTCGGATCGGTTGATAAGGCTCACGCACAGGATTTTCTGACCTGGCAATCCCTTGCGTTCGGCGACCTCGATGTAGGCTATAATCCGACGTACGTCCATATCGCTAAGGTTGCGCTGACCGACTTCTACGCCCGTCTGATCGTTCATCCGGACGGCTCGGTCAATCTTGCACAAATCATGGAAAAGGGGACAGTCGAGGAAAAACCGACTTCTCCAGATACGTCGCCGACCGCCCCGCAGCCCACCCCCAGCGAGACATCCGGCAAGGCCGGTACTGATGTTCAAATCCGGACGGTCACGCTTCAGGGGGGACACATCAGCTTTTCAGACGCATCACTCAAGCCGGCCTATTCCGTCGACCTGACAGAGATCGGTGGAAGGGTGACCGGACTGTCGTCCGGTGAAGCCACACTCGCGGATGTTGAGCTCAGGGGTAAGGTCAACCAGTTTGCCCCCCTCGAGATCGTGGGCAAGATCAACCCGCTGCGCGACGACCTCTTTGTAGACCTGAAAGCCGGGTTCAAGGACATGGACCTGAGCTCCGCGACCCCCTACTCGGGAAAATACGTTGGCTACACGGTCGAGAAGGGCAAGCTCTCCTTCGATCTGAATTATCAGATTGCCAACCGGAAGCTAGATTCCAAAAATAATCTGTTCCTGGATCAGTTTACCCTGGGAGAGAAGGTAGAAAGCCCCACTGCAACAAATCTGCCTGTCAGATTGGCCATCGCCCTCCTCAAGGACAGAAATGGAGAGATCCGTCTGGATCTCCCGGTGACCGGCAGCCTTGATGACCCTGAATTCAGAGTCTGGAAGGTTGTCCTACAGATCCTCGTCAACCTTCTCTCAAAGGCAGCGACGGCCCCATTTGCCCTACTCGGAGCGCTTATCGGGGGTGGGGAGGAACTGGGGTATCTCGAGTACGAGCCAGGGAGCGCTACTGTGGCCGATACAAACGCGAAAAAGATCGAGATGCTGGTTAAGGCGCTGTATGAGCGGCCCTCGCTAAAGCTCGAGATCGAAGGCCATGTTGATGTTGAGAAGGACAGAGAGGGGCTACGGCAGCGTGAGTTCATGAGGAAGCTGAAGGTCCAGAAATTCAATCAGCGCCTCAAACAAGGACAGGCGTCGATCCCGGTCGCTGAATTGAACCTTGAACCAGCGGAGTACGAGCCATTCCTGAGGCTAGCCTACAAGGCGGAAACGTTTCCCAAGCCACGCAACCTCGTGGGGTTTGCGAAGGACCTTCCGGTCCCCGAAATGGAAAAGCTGATGCTGACACACACCCAGGTTAATGATGATGGCCTGCGGCTGCTGGCCTCTCAACGTGCCATGAAGGTCAAGGATGCCATCCTACGATCGGGCGAGGTTGAGCAGGGGCGACTGTTCATCATTGAGCCCAAGTCATTGGCGCCCGAGAAACGCAACACGCTGAAGGATAGCCGCGTTGATTTCACAATCCGCTAGAGTAGTGCGTCTAACGCTTCTTTACATTCATCGTTCGCCCTGAGCGTGTCGAAGGGTGAACGGGGGTTTGCGGGATAGACTCGAGAATTAACGTTGACACTATTTGAGGTGAATGTTAGAAACGCTTTTGGTTCTTCTTTCGCTGTGTGCCTATCACAACGTAGTGACTCTGATTGGGGCGGATGAGGTATGTTCCTGAGCTGGCTTCCTGAGAATATCTCAACCTATGGGGGAGAGATTGACTCTCTCTTCTGGCTGATCTATTACATCACGCTGGCATGGTTCATTGTGACCATTGGGGCCATGCTCGGCTTCGTTCTACTCTTCCGCCAGCGCGAGGGACGGCGTGCCACCTACATCACGGGCGAGAAGTTTTCGCAGGTTGCGTGGATTCTTATCCCGACCGCGCTCGTCCTCGTGCTCGATTTGTGGCTCGATTTTCGATCAGGCGATGCATGGGCAAAGGCCAGGATTAACGTGCCGCCAAGCGAGCTTCAGGTGCAGGTGACTGGAAAGCAGTTTAACTGGGAGATCCTCTATCCAGGGCCGGATGGCCAGTTCGGGACGGCGGATGATCTTCAGATGGACAATGAGCTGCACGTTGCAGTGAACAAGGTCGTCGGTATCACCCTCAAGTCAAAGGATGTCATTCACAGTCTGTTCCTACCCAACCTGCGACTACAGCAGAACGCTGTACCAGGACGTGAGTTTCCCGCCTGGTTCCAGGCCACCAAGACCGGCGTGTTCGAGATCCCCTGCGCAGAACTCTGCGGATTCGGTCACTCCGGGATGATCGGACATTTGACCGTCCACACTGCTGAGGAATACGACAAGTGGGTGAAAGAACAGTGGCCTTCCGTAATGGCAGAAGCACTGCCACGCAAAGCTCTCTCAAGGAAATAGACCAACCATGAGCCATCCCCCAGGAGTAGCCCCCATTCCCTCGGCCGTTATCCACGCCGCACATGGGGAGCTCGGCTTTTGGCGTACGTATATCTTCACAACCGATCACAAAACGATCGCCAAGCAGTATCTCTCCCTCGGCCTCTTTATGGCCTTTGTGGGGGGCTACCTGGCCTATGTGATGCGATGGCAGCTTGCCTTTCCCGACACGTCAATCCCTGGATTCGGCTTTGTGGGGCCGGAGACGTACAACGCTCTCGTCACCAATCACGGCACGATCATGGTGTTCTTTGTGGCAATGCCGATCTTGCTGGGGGCATTTGGAAACTTTCTGATCCCGCTTATGATCGGGGCCAGGGATATGGCCTTCCCGCGGCTCAACATGCTCTCCTTTTGGATCCTCGCGGTCTCTGCTCTTCTGATCTTAACATCATTCTTCGTTCCCGCTGGTGGGGCCTCCGCCGGTTGGACCGGCTATGCGCCGCTGAGCGCAAGGGCAGAATATACCGGTGTGAACTGGGGGATAAACCTCTGGCTTATCGCTCACGCCCTTGAGTTCAGCTCTTTCCTAATCGGCGGCGTCAATTTTCTCACCACCGCGATCACTATGCGGGCACCGGGGATGACCTTTTTCCGTCTTCCGATCATTATTTGGCAGCTACTCACCGCTTCCGTCATTTTCTTGCTCTCTGTGGGACCGCTGATCGCGGCAGCCGTAATGCTCTTGATGGATCGGCTCCTGGGAACCAGCTTCTTTGTACCCGAAGGGGGTGGCGACCCCCTGCTCTGGGAGCATCTCTTCTGGTTCTTCGGCCATCCTGAGGTCTACGTCATCCTGTTGCCAGGGCTTGGGGCGGTGATAGAGGTCCTGGCTGTCTTCTCGAGGAAACCAATCTTTGGCTATCGGTGGATTATCTACTCGACCCTCATCACGGGGGTCCTCAGCTTTATCGTCTGGGCGCATCACATGTTCATCAGCGGCATGGATCCCCGGCTCGTCATGCCGTTTAGTATTGCCACCATCCTGATCTCTGTACCACTTGCGCTCATTTTGTTCTCGATGATTTTTACCCTATGGAAAGGCTCGATCCGCCTTGCGCCCCCGATGCTCTGGGCCTTGGGCTTTATCGCCATGTTCATTCTCGGAGGACTCACCGGCATCGTAAACGGCTCGGCGCCGGCCAACATCCAGATTCACGGTACCCACTTCGTCGTGGCCCACTTCCACTACACCCTGTTGAGCGTCGTCATATTTGGCGGTTTTACCGGCCTCTACTTCTGGTTTCCAAAGATGTTCGGTCGGATGATGAATGAACCCATGGGAAAACTACACTTTCTGCTCACCTTCCTGTTCTTTAATCTCACCTTCTTCCCGATGCATGCCGTCGGCCTCGCCGGGATGCCGCGTCGTATCGCCAACCCGCTCCAGTACGAGTTCCTGAAAGCGGTTCAACCGCTTAACATCCAGATTACGATAAGTGCGATTGGGCTCATCATCGCCCAGATTCCATTCCTGATCAACTTTGCCTGGAGTATCGTGGCCGGCAGAAAGGCGGAGCGCAACCCCTGGGAGGCAGCAACACTCGAGTGGACAGCCCTCTCTCCGCCGCCTCATGACAACTGGGGAGAAGCGACCCCAACCGTTTACCGCGGCCCGTATGAGTACAGCCCTCCCGGCATTCGTGAAGATTATCTTCCGCAGGATCGTGCCCCGGTGTCGGGAGCTGCCCAGGACGGGCGATAATGCGTATGGCGGTCGTATCCGAACAGTTCACCCCCGCGCTTCGAGGCAAGATCGCCATCTGGTTCGTGATCGCCTCTGAGGTGATGATTTTTGGAACCGCCGTAGGCAGTTATATCCTGGCTCGGGCGGCCAGCCCGGGATGGTCGGCAGAAGCCGCCCATCTAAGCACCTCCCTGGCGACGATCAACACCTTTGTCCTGCTTACCAGCAGCATGACCATGGCGATGGCCTTTGACGCCTACCAAAAGGCGGATCAGCGTGGGGCGCAAAGGTTTCTGCTGCTTACCACCCTGCTCGGGCTGACGTTCCTCGGAATTAAATCCTATGAGTACACCTCCCACATCATGGAGGGCGCCGTACCGTGGAGCGGTTCCTTCTGGTCCTTCTACTACGCGCTGACGGGACTGCACATGCTACACGTCATTGCCGGGGCTATTGTGAACTTCATCCTGTTTCTTGCGGCAGGGAGGGGGTTGAGCACCGGCTATCGCATCGAGATTGCGGGGCTGTACTGGCACTTTGTTGACATCGTCTGGATCTTCCTCTTCCCGCTTCTCTACCTTTCGTACTGAAATGGTAACTACAAGGTAGATAGACTGAAGGCTGAAGGCTGAAGGCTGTTAGGGGTAATCGTGTTCTGATCACACAAAACTTCGGGCATTTGAGTTGGCTGATGAAGTAGCAATGTTGGTTTATCTGGTTGAACCAAAAGTCATATAAACCGAGAAGGTCTTGAACGGCTTGATTCGTGTCTTGCGAGATAATTCAGAGCCTTCAGCCTTCAGTCTAAACACCTGAGTAGTTACCAAATGTATTATGGGTCTTCCGCAAATTGTGTGGGCGACTATAACTCGTCAACGCGTCATCCGGATCGTAGGGGCGCTGCTTGCTGCGCCCTTCTCGGGATTACGCAATGCCCGGGCAGGGCAAGCCCTGCCCCTACAAGGCCGAGGCCATTCACTATAATGTCTAGCCTTGCTGCACATACCGCTGAGGAGCGGCGACGCTCTTGCCTGAAGGAGGGCCCAAGTGACTCCTGAACGGGTTCATCCCAACTATGTGACCATCTGGGTGTGGCTGCTCGTGTTAATGGTCGCCGGGGTCCTCGCAACCCGTTTGCCATTGGGAAAGTCGGCTATCAATAATCTGATCTTTGCCATTGCAGCGGTAAAAGCCGTACTGGTCGCACTAAACTACATGCACTTGAGATCTGAGAGTTGGCTGATCTACGCCCTGGCGATCGTTCCAGTACTGCTTGTCGTTGCCCTGACTTTAGTTCTTTTTCCAGACATCGTCTTTCACCATTAAGCATATCTCTTGGTGCGGCGTGAGGAGTCTTCATAGCTATGGCTAAAGGCGCGGATGTCATCATCATTGGCGGCGGGATTATCGGTGTAGCCTGCGCCTACGCCCTGACTCGAGCTCACGTGAAGCGTGTCGTCCTGATCGAACGTGGACAGCTCGGGCGGGAGGCATCGCGGGCTTCTGCAGGTATGCTGGCGCCTCAGGCGGAGGCGGAAGGACCTGGGCCCTTCTTCGACCTCTGCCTCGCCGCAAGGGATCGTTACCTGACGCTGGCCGATGAGCTTCGGGACGCCACCGGAGAGGATATTGAGTATTGCAAGTGGGGACTGCTGCACCTCCTCGATTCGACGGAACATGAGGCGGCGAATGGACGAGTGGTCTGGCAGCGGGCGGCTGGGCTGCGCGTGGAGGAGCTGTCCGGACGTGAGGTTCGCGCCATGGAGCCCATTCTGAATCCCAAGATAGGAGGCGCGCTCTTCTTTCCGGATGAGGCCCACATCCGACCCTGCACCGTAGTGTCCGGGCTGGCTGCGGGGGCGCGTGCCGGCGGCGCCGAGATCCTTGAGAACGTCGAGGCGATCGACTTCATTCTGGGTGAAGATCGCCTGCGGGGTGTCAATATTGGCGGCAAAACGATCCTGGCTGATACCATTGTGGCCTGCGCCGGCGCGTGGTCCGGCCGCCTCCTGGATCTCATCGGCCACAGACTTCCCATGGAGCCCGTGCGAGGCCAGATCGTTCGGGCTCGCTTCGAACGCCCTCCATTGACCCACCTCGTCTGGGGCCCACTGGGATATCTCGTTCCGCGACTAAACGGTGAGCTCCTTATAGGAACAACGGTAGAGCAAGCGGGATTCGCTTCGACCGCCACCCTTGCAGGCGTAGCGGAGCTGTGCGAGGCCGCCAAGGCGATGGTTCCAAGCCTGATGACCGCGCCTCTCGACAGGACATGGGCAGGACTGCGTCCCCGGCTACCGGATGGTCTGCCTGCCATCGGCCGCTTTGCGAATATTCCAAATCTGATCGTAGCCACTGGACACTACCGTAGCGGGATCCTGCTAGGACCACTGACGGGAGAGTTGGTCGCCGACCTGATTCTGGACAAAGAACCACCATTTCCCCTCCAAGCTTTCTCCCCAGATAGATTTGGGCCTTCCTGATTGAATCGTTAAAAACACCTGGTGTACACTCCATACGCATTTCGAATTGATCTGTGGAATCAACCGAAAGAATCCCGCATTCATCCCGACTAAAATCCGCCAGGCGTTTCGATCTTGGTGCGGATTTGTGGTTGAAATCTACACCGCGATGCCGAGGGTGACATCCCCGCTTGGAGGTGGAGAGTCCTTCTGATCAGCGGGAATAGGCTGACCGTTCCTGCAGTGTTTGCCATGTTCCGGATCGTTGGAAATTCCTTGCGGGTGTAAGACAAATTTATGGGTAATATTGACTTTTCCCTTTTTTTGGCCTATCATCTGATTGTTAATTGAGCAATCAGATAAGGAGGCCTTATGACAACACCACTTGAACAACTGGAAGAGCG